>JAZNUO010000126.1:0-1763 GCA_045592305.1 Eubacteriales bacterium
GGGCGCGAATGCCATGGGTGTCAACTGCTCCCTCGGTCCCAAGGCTCTCGCCCCCGTGGTTCGAGAGTACCTGCGCCTTGCCTCGGTTCCCGTCCTGCTCAAGCCCAACGCGGGACTGCCTACCGTGGTAGACGGCGAGACGGTCTACAACGTGGCTCCCCACGAGTTCGCCCGCGAGGTGGCCTCCCTCATCCACGACGGTGTCCGCGTGGCGGGTGGCTGTTGCGGTACCACCCCCGCCTATATCGCCGCTCTTACCGCTGAGATCAAGGCTATGGGACTCATCGCCGCTCCCATCACCCCTAAGCATGACACCGTGGTGTCCTCCTACACCCACGCCGTGACCTTCGGGGACGATCCCGCCCTCATCGGCGAGCGCATCAATCCTACGGGGAAGAAGCGCTTCAAGCAGGCGCTCATGGAGCACGACATCGGCTACATCCTGTCCGAGGGCATCCGTCAGGAGGAAGCGGGGGCTGATATACTGGACGTGAACGTGGGACTTCCCGAGATCGACGAGGTTGAGCTGCTCACCGAGGCGGTCTGCGAGCTCCAGGCCGTCACCGACCTCCCCCTCCAGATCGACACCTCAAATCCCGTGGCTATGGAGTCTGCCCTCCGCCGCTACAACGGCAAGGCTATGGTCAACTCGGTCAATGGAAAGGAGGAGTCCCTGAAAGCCGTTCTGCCGCTGGTGAAGAAGTACGGCGGCGTGGTGGTGGCTCTCACTCTGGATGAAAGGGGTATCCCCGACACCGCCGAGGGGCGGGTGCAGATCGCCCGCCGCATTCTGGAGGCCGCCGAAAGCTACGGTATTGATAAGAAGGACATCATCTTCGACACCCTCGCCATGACGGTCAGCGCTTCCCCCAACGCCGCCAACGTGACGCTGGAGGCCCTCTCCCGCATCCGCCGCGAGCTGGGCTGTCATACCTCGCTGGGAGTGTCCAATATTTCCTTCGGTCTCCCCGCCCGCGATGCCATCAACGGCACCTTCTTCGCCATGGCTCTCACGGTCGGCTTGTCGGCGGCCATCATGAATCCCCACTCCCCCGACATGATGCGTACCTACCACACCTACCGCGCCCTGAAGGGGCTGGACGAGAGCTTTGCGGGCTATATCCGCTACGCCGAGACCTTGCCCGCGGCAACGGCGGGGAAGGGGACGGCCCCTGTGTGCGGAGCCGCCAAAAAGACCGTAAGCGAGGGAAGCACCCCCCTCCAGAAGGCCATTGTCAAGGGTCTGAAGGAGCAGTCCGCCACCCTCACCGCTGAGCTGTTGGTGACTACCCCCGCCCTCGCCGTGGTGCAGTCCGAGATCATCCCCGCGCTGGACGTTGTGGGTCAGGGCTTTGAGAAAAAGACCACCTACCTCCCCCAGCTTCTCATGGCCGCCGAAGCTGCCAAGGCCGCCTTTGAGGTCATCAAGTCGAACATGACCGTGGAGGCTACGGAATCCACCGAGCAGAAAATGCCCATCGTGCTGGCCACCGTCAAGGGAGATATCCACGATATCGGTAAGAATATCGTGAAGCTCCTGCTGGAAAACTACGGCTACCGGGTCGTGGACCTGGGCAAGGATGTACCGCCCCAGACTGTGGTGGACGCCGTGATCCAATACCATGCGCCCTTTTGCGGACTCAGCGCTTTGATGACCACCACGGTGCCGGCCATGGAGGCCACCATCAAGCTGCTGCGCAATCAAGCGCCCTGGTGCCGCGTTGTGGTAGGCGGCGCGGTACTGACCAAGGACTATGCCGATG
>JAZNUO010000127.1:0-6061 GCA_045592305.1 Eubacteriales bacterium
CGCTCTTCTTGGTCTTGGCCTTGGCCTTGGCATCGATCTCCACTCCGCAGCCGATGACGCGGAGCAGATCAGTGATGATCTCGCTCTTGAAAATGCGCTCGTAGTCGGCCTTCAGACAGTTCAGGGTCTTACCGCGGACGGGGATCACCGCCTGGAACTCAGCGTTTCGCGCCAGCTTCACCGAGGTCAGCGCCGAATCACCCTCCACGATGTACAGCTCCCGCTTCTCGGGGTCCTTGGAGCGGCAGCCCACGAACTTGTCCACGCGGTTGGAGATGTCGATGGTGCCCGTCAGCTTCTTTTTGAGATTGAGGCGGGTGGACTCGGCGGTCTCGCGGCTGCGCTTGTTCACCAGCACCTGTCCCACAAACAGCTCGGCCTCGGTGGGATGCTCGATGAAGTAGACCTCAAGCTGGGCGCGGATGAACTCGTTGAGAGCCTCGTAAATGAAGGTGTTGTTGATGGCCTTTTTGGTCTGGTTCTCGTAGGAGGTCTGGGTGGATTTGGAGTTGATGACCAGCACCAGACAGTCGGCGATATCGGGGTAGGTGATGCGGGCCTCGTTGCCCTTGTACTTGCCCTGAGCCTTGATGTACTTGTCCACGGCGTAGGTAAAGGCCATCTTCACCGCCTTGTCGGGGGAGCCGCCGTGCTCCAGATAGGAGGAGTTGTGGTAGTATTCGGTGAGGTGGTTGGTGTTGCACACGCAGAAGGAAATGTCGGCCTTGACCTTGTACTCGGGCTTGTCGGCGCGGTCGCGGCCTTGGGTCTCCAGATGCCACAGCACGGGCTGGGTCATGGCGGAGGTACCTACGATCTCATTAATATAATCCGAAATACCGTTCTGGTACAGGAAGGATTGCTGGGTAAACTTGCCGTCGGGCTGCTGGAGGAAGAGATCGAACCGCACCCCCGCCGACACCACCGCCTGGCGGTGGAGAATGTCCACAAAGAACTCCGCGGGGATGTTGATGTCGGTAAAGACCTCCAGATCGGGCCGCCAGCGGATGACGGTACCCGTCCGCTTCTGCTTGGGGGGGAGCTCCTCCTCCTTGAGCTTCTTCTGGGCGGGTCTGCCCTTCTTGAAGGACATGGTGCGCTTGGTGGTGCCGTCATAGGACTCCACGGTCATGAATTCCGAGGAATACTGAGTCGCGCAGGCACCCAGACCGTTGAGTCCCAAGGAGAACTCGTAGGCCGACGCGCCGCTGTTGTTGTCGTACTTGCCGCCGGCGTAGAGCTCGCAGAAAATGAGCTCCCAGTTCCAGCGCTTTTCCCGCTCGTTCCAGCCCATGGGCACGCCGCGGCCGTGATCGTCCACCTCGATGGAGCGATCGTTGAAATAGGTTACTTTAATCACCGAGCCGTAGCCCTCCTTGGCCTCGTCCACGGCGTTGGAGAGGATCTCAAAGAAGGAGTGCTCACAGCCGTCCAGACCGTCGGAGCCGAAGATGACGGCGGGGCGCTTACGGACCCGATCCTCTCCGCGAAGGGAAGTAATACTCTGGTCGCCGTACTCGGCGGGGGCGGGCTTGGTTGCGGGCTTTTGGGTGGTCTTTTCAGATGCCATGGGTATCTCCTTATCATACTGTTTTATACGGAAATCCGCGGGGCGGATATATATTTACACAGTATATATTATATCATATACGGGAGAAAAAAGCAAGGCTTATCTGTAAACATTTCGAGGGGAGAATCTGTAAACATTTCGAGAGGAAAGCGGTGAAATTGGGGTTTATAGGGATGCGCCAAAGGGAAACTTCTTGAAAGAAGTTTCCCTCTGGACTCCCTTCAAGAACTTTCAAAAAGTATTGATAAATAGCCTAATTTGAAAGTTCTTGGGATTTTTAAACCCTTCTTTCAAGAAGGGTTTAAGCGGGGTGCAGGGGCAGAGCCCCTGCCGATAAACCCAAATTTGAAAACAGCCCGCCGCTCCATAGAGCAGCAGGCTGTCCGGGGTGTATGTAAGAGCCTCAATCCTCTCTCTTCCGCATGGTCACGCACGCGGCGCAGGCGGCGAGAATCACCGCAAAGGTCATGCCGAGGGCGGCGGTACAACCTCTCTCGGGTACCGCGGCGGTGTCCGTCACGGTCCCGTCCCCCTCGGGATCGGTGAGGCTCTCGGTGGGGGCCGAGGTCTCCTGCTCGGGAGAGAGCTGAGCGGGGAAGATGTACCGTCCCGCGGTCAGGGCGTTCACCTGCTCCTCGGTGGAGACAAAGAAAATGTCGGCCAGATAAGCGGTTTCGCCCGCCTCGCCCGCGGTCTTTTCCCAATCGATTCGCAGGGAGGTCAGTTCACCCTCAAATCCCGCCTCGGAAAGGGCGAAAACCACGTACTGCCAGTCCGTACCCTCAATCGGAAGAGCCGCCACCTTCTTGTCCGAGCCGTTGACGGAAAGCTCCATGGCGGTGTTGCTCAGGGAGACGTTCTTGACCTTCAGCACCGCGAAGGCGGCCTTGTCGGCGGTCACGGGAGTCAGCCTCAGGGACTCGACCAGAGCGGTGTAGTCCAGCGTGATATAGGGATCAGCGCTTTCGGCGGTGGAGGTCAGGGAGAGAATCTGACCGAGCTCCCCGTCGGCAACCTGCTTGATTTCGGTGTCGCTGCCCGTCAGCGCCGACAGATCGGTGAGTTTCCCAAGCAGAAGCGCGGAGCTGTTCCGAATCCCCTCGGGGCGGGGATACGTGGGAGCCTTGCCCTCGGCAAAGGCGGCATCCGCCAGCTCGACCGAGCGCTTCTCCCAGACGGCGTACAGGGTGGTGTCCCCCGCCGGGGTGAGGGAATCACCCACCTTGTAGTCGGGAACCGCGTTGTAGGGGGTCAGGCTCCAGCCCAGAAAGGTATCCCCCTCCAGAGTGGGCGCGGTCTCGGGGACGGCATAGGCGGTGTCGAACGTGACCTTGACGGCCTCTGGAGCGTTACCGCCGCCGTTGGCATCAAAGGTTAAGATGTTCTCGGGGGTCATGAGCCACAGGATACCCGTATCCATGTAGCCCTCCTTGTCTCCGTAGGTAACGCGGGCGAATTGACCGTCCACTACCTCGTGGAGAGTCACGGCGGAGCCCGCGGGAACGGCGCAGACACGCCCCTTGCCGTCGGGAGACTTCCTGAGGACGGCGGTGTAGCTGTTCACCACGTAGGTGCCGCGGGGCATACCGTCCCTGTAGGAGTAGTCCATGGTGGGCTCGTCGCCCTCGTTGTAGGGCGGAGTGCCGTAGCCGATGACGCAGGGGTCATTCAGGGCGTAGGAGCGCACCGTTACGTTGTCGTCGGCGTTGCCCTCGATGGTGAAAACGTGGGTATCGGTGGTGTAGAGCACGTAGCCGATGTGACCTGAGCCCGTGTTGGTGTTTTTCCAGTTGAAGAAGATCATATCGGCGGGCTTGGGAAGGTACGTACCCTTGTAAGCGGCGGAATCCTGCCACATATTCATGGCCTTCAGCTCCCCCACCCACCTCCAACAGCCGATCTCGGAGGAGGCCTTATCGTAGCGGGCCTGGTTGAGGCACCAGTTGACAAAGCAGGCGCACCACTCGTAGGCGTTGTTGTTGTAGTGGGGAACCAGCAGGCGGGCGTACTCGATGTAGTTTCCGGATCCGTTTTTATTCATGCCGTCGAAGTCCTTGGAGGAGTCACCCTCGTGGTAGCCAAGCTGGGAGACGGCGATACGGAGTATGTTGTTGCGATCGTTTTCGGAAAGCTCCAGAGACGTGAAATTCTCATACCAGACCGAGGTCTTGTACTCCTCGGAGAATTGATAATCAGGATCGTTCTTCAGCCAGCTCCGCATGGAAATACCCGTGCCGTGAGGCTCCAGAGCCCAAAGGTTGGGGACAGCCACGGCGACCGGCAGAAGTGTGGCAAGCAGGATCGCCAAAAGCTTTTTGCAAGTCATATTAGGATGGTATCCTTTCTGTGTCAATGCTTTATTATACCATGGAAAGACCTGTTTGTAAAGGGTGATATTGTAAAATTTATTGAGGCAGACATTACGTGAAGGAAAATTGGGGTTTGGCGGGCAGGGGCTCTGCCCCAGCACCCCGCTTAAACCCTTCTTGAAAGAAGGGTTTAAAAATCCCAAGAACCTTCAAAAAAGTATATTTATCAATACTTTTTTGAAGGTTCTTGAAGGGAGTCCAGAGGGAAACTTCTTGCAAGAAGTTTCCCTTTGGCGTTCCCCTCGCCTCCCCTATAAACCCAAATTTGAAAATCCCCAAAAGAAAAGGACCGCCGATCAAGCAGTCCTTTTCGTATTGACACAAAAATCAGGCCAGCGTCACCGACTTAGCCCATTCCATCATCTCGGGCTTCTTGGTCTCGTAGTCGGCGGAGGAGCAGTAGATCTGCACCAGCCAGAAGGCATCGGTGCCGCGGAAGCAGAAGCCCATGTAGGTGAACTCGGTGCCCTCGGATTCGGCGGTGTAGGTGAAGTAGGTCAGGTTGTCCTCCTCGGTGGGCTCGCCCGTCAGGCTGTTGCTGGTCATGACGATCTCGGCGTACTCCTTGACGCTCATGTTGGTGTCCAGAGCGGCGCTCGTGAGCTCGGTGAAGGTCTCCTTAAGGATCATAACGCCCGCGTCGGGGGAGATGAGGATGAGGTCATAGGCCTCGTTCAGCCCGTTCTGCTCGGTGAAGAAGCCCTCGACGGTGATGGAAAGATTATCCACCGTAAAGGTCTTCTCTCCCATCAGACCGCAGGAGGCCAGAGAGAGGGTCAGCATGAGAGCTGCCATGAGAATCGCGATCTTTTTCATAGTAGTATCCCTTTCTTTGCATGAATTTGCACCTATTATAGCACCTCATGCGGAGTTTGTCAACCCCAAATTTTCTCAACCGTTCGTTGAGTCCGCGCCTTTTCAGCCGACGATGATCCCACCGCCCACCACAACGTCCCCGTCGTAGAACACGCAGGACTGCCCCTTGCAGACGGCTCTCTGGGGCTCATCGAAAACCACCAGAGCGGAATCCTCCCCCGTCATGACCACCGTGGCGGCATCCCCTTTGTGGGTACTGCGAATGCGGGCGGTGACCGCCATGGGGGTGTGGATGGAATCCACCGACAAAAGGTTGACCCCCTCCAGCCGCACCTCGCGGGTGAAGAGATCCCCGTTCCTGCCCAACACCACTTGGCGGGTGACGGGATCCTTACCGCACACAAAGGCAGGCTCGCCCAGCGCGATCCCCAGCCCCTTGCGTTGACCGACGGTGTAATGAATGATGCCCTTGTGCCGACCCAGAACACGGCCGTTTTTGTCCACAAAGTCACCCTCCGCGGGGGTTCTGCCCGTGTAACCCCCCATGAAACCCGCGTAATCTCCGTCGGGAACGAAGCAGATGTCCTGACTGTCGCTCTTGTGGGCGGTCTCAAAGCCCTGCTCTGTGGCCAGCGCGCGGATTTCGGGCTTGGTCATATCCCCTAAGGGGAACAGGATGTGGGGAAGCAGCTCCCTCGGCAACTGCCACAGGAAGTAAGACTGATCCTTGCTCTCGTCCGCCGCCTTGCAGAGAAGATAGCGGTCAACCTCCCGTCGGATGCGGGCGTAATGCCCCGTGGCGATGGCCTCCGCGCCGTCCTTGACTGCGGCCTCCCACAGCGCGCCGAACTTGACGGTTCTGTTGCAGGTCACGCAGGGGTTGGGGGTGCCCCCCTCCTCGTAGACCCGAATGAAGTCCTCAATGACACAGCGGCAAAAGACCTCCTCCATGTCGTAGGTCTTGTGGGGAATACCCAGCTTGTCACAGATGGCGCGGGCATCGGTGACGTCCTGCGTGTCCCCCGTCTGTCCCTCGGGACGGTACAGGGTCATGGTGGCTCCCGTGACGGCATGACCCGCTTGGGTGAGCAGGTAAGCCGCCACCGAGGAGTCCACACCGCCGCTCATGGCGGCAAATACTCTCTTGGGCATAGTGCCTCCTTACAATTTCCGGTGGATGGGCGATTGGAAAATACTTCAAATTTGGGTTTGTCGGGGAGGCGGGGGAACGACCGGGGGAAAACTTCTTGAAAGCCTCCTCGCTTTGCTCGGTGCAAGTTTGCCTATGGCAAACATTGCGAAGTTT
>JAZNUO010000128.1:0-6680 GCA_045592305.1 Eubacteriales bacterium
AAGGGAAACTTCTTGAAAGAAGTTTCCCTCTGGACACCCTTCAAGAACTTTCAAAAAAGCATTATTTATCAATCATTTATTGAAAGTTTTGAAGATTCCAAAGGGACTTTTCCCAAAGTCCCTTTGGCGGGGTGCAGGGGCAGAGCCCCTGCCCGACAAATCCAAAATTGAACTCCGTTTCTTGATTTTGCATTTTGAATTTTGCATTCCCGAAAGGAGCCTCCCCCATGGGCGCATGGAACGTCAGCATCACGGGCAACGATACCGCCCAAGACCTGAAATACGAATACCAAGCCGCATTCTACTACTATGACGTTGAGACAGCCCTCCGGAAGCTGGATGCCTACGTACGCGCCCATGTCTGCCGTGAATCCGACGAGGAGGAGTGGTGCAGCTACTACTACTCCCTGGCGGATTTCATGTGGCGCAAGGGCATCCTCACCGCCGCCGTCCGCGACCGCGCCGTTCAGATGATCGACGAGGGCTTCGGTCTGGAGCTGTGGGCGGAGGACGAAAAGACCCTGAAAAAGCGGGAGAAGGCACTGACCGAGTTCCGCGAAAAGCTCCTGTCTCCCCAAGGGGAGAAAAAGAAGATTCGGGTCAAGCTGAACCCGGAATCCGTATTCGAGGTGGGGGACGTGGTGGCCTTTCGGCTAAAGACCGCCGACAAGCCCTATATCCCCGAGGTGTACGGCAAAAAGACCCACTTCGACGAGGCCTTCTTCAAGGCCTGCGACGGCAAATTCGTGGTGGCGCGGAAGGCGAAGGACCATATCTCCTACCGCTCTCGGGTTGTGCCCGAGGTGGCAGACCATTGGATCATCTTCCAACTGTATGGCAAGATATTCGATGAGTGCCCCACCATGGAGGAGCTGTCCTCGGTGGGCTGGGCCCATAGCGAGGACGGAAGCGGCGTGTTCCTATGCGAGAGCAGTCTCTACTACTTCAAAAAGAGAGACTTTCAGGTTATTGGGCATGACGGAAAACATGTCGGCTCTGCGCGGCAAAGAAACAGCAGCATCTTCTTTTCGATCAACGCCCCCCACTCCAATGCGGATACCCACCTCATCGAGGCCATTGTTTTATCCAAGGCAGAGAAGCCCCATCCCAAGAGATCCTTGATGGGTTTTCTGAAACCGAAAAAGAATACCTGAAGGGATACGGTCATGAATCAGCCAATGCAAACCCCCGTCACCCACTGTGCCTCCCGCCATCCCCTTTTCTTCGATATTCCTTGATGGGTAAGAGAAATCCCCGCTTTGCATATCCAACTGCATAATTGAATAATTGTGACATATGACACAAAGAGGGCAAATAAGTTCCCGTTCCTTTGGTGTATATTGACAGTTGCAAAAACCTTCGTAGTATGATATAATAAAACCACGCATTTTTATGCAGAATATTCATACGAAGGAGATTATATCATGAAAAAGCTGATTGCAATCGCCATGGCTCTCTGTGTGCTGGTGAGCGCCGTCTGCCTGTTCGCCTCCTGCGATAAGAAGGATGAGAACACGCTGGTCATGGCGACCAACGCCGCGTTCCCTCCCTACGAGTACAAGGACGGTGACAAGATCGTGGGTATCGACGCCGAGATCGCCGCCGCCATCGCCGACAAGCTGGGCATGAAGCTGGAGATCGTGGACGTAGACTTCGGCGCGGTTCTGACCGGTGTTTCCGAGGGCAAGTACGATATGGGTATGGCCGGTATCACCGTGACCGACAAGCGTAAGGAGTCCATGGACTTCTCCAAGACCTACGCCACCGGTATTCAGGTCATCATCGTCAACGACGGCTCTTCCATCGCCACCCTGGACGATCTCTGGAACTTCGACGAGAACGGCGACCCCGTCTCCCTGAAGGACCCCGACATCAAGATCGGTGTGCAGCAGGATACCACCGGTGACATCTACTCCTCCTCCGCCATTAAGGATTGGGGCTTCAACGATCTTAACGAGGACGAGTCCATCAAGACCGACCGCGTGGTTCGCTACAAGACCGGCGCTGAGGCCGTCGCCGCCCTGAAGAGCGGTAAGGTAGACTGCGTTATCATCGACAACGAGCCCGCCAGGTCCTTCGTGGCCGCCAATGAGGGCATCCACATCCTCGAGGGCGACAACGAGTACGCCGTTGAGGACTACGCCATCTGCGTGGACAAGGGCAACACCGCTCTGCTGGAGAAGATCAACAAGGCTCTGGACGAGCTGAAGGCTGACGGCACCATCGACGGCATCATCAACAAGTACATCCCCAAGGACGGCGGCGCGCAGTAATCCTCTGTCCGTAAGCAACCGCCATCGAGAGGAGAGGGGTCCCGTACTCCCTCTCCTCCCTCTGTTTTCTTGCGCAGCGAAATCAGGAAAGGGGAACATCCTTTGGAAAGCATACAAGCATGGTTTGCCGATCTGGCGGCAGACTTCCGACTGAACTTTATTGACGGCGCCATGTGGAAGTGGCTGGTGCAGGGTCTGGGTCATACCCTGCTCATCACCTTCTTTGCCCTGCTCATGGGCGTGGTGCTGGGCGTGGTGGTGGCGGCGGTTCGCTCCTCCTATGATAAGAACCGCGAGGCCATGGCCCTGCATAAGGGCTTCGGCTACTACGTCTTTACCGTTATCAACGGTATCTGCAAGCTGTACCTCACCGTCATCCGCGGTACTCCCGTCATGGTGCAGCTCCTCATCATGTACTTCATCATCTTCGCCTCCTCCCGTAACGACATCATGATCGCCACCATCGCCTTCGGTATCAACTCGGGCGCTTACGTGGCCGAGATTCTGCGCGGCGGCATCATGTCCATCGAAGGCGGTCAGTTCGAGGCGGGACGCTCTCTGGGCTTCAACTACGTCCAGACCATGATCTACATCATCATCCCCCAGGTATTCAAGAGCGTGCTCCCCACCCTGTGTAACGAGTTCATCGTCCTCCTCAAGGAGACCTCCATCGCGGGCTACGTGGGCGTCATGGATCTGACCAAGGCGGGCGACCTCATCCGCGGCCGTACCTTCTCGGCCTTCATGCCCCTCATCGCGGTGGCGCTGATCTACCTTGTGCTGGTGGTGGTGCTGACCGCTCTGGTGGGAGTTCTGGAAAGGAGTCTGAGAAAGAATGAGCGCTAACGAGATCATCCGCGTATCGGGATTGAAGAAATACTACAAGGGCGAGAAGATCAAGGCTCTTGACGGCGTGGATGCCGTTGTGAGCCGCGGCGAGGTGGTGGTGGTCATCGGCCCCTCGGGCAGCGGCAAGTCCACCTTCCTCCGCTCCCTCAATCTCCTGGAGGTTCCCACCGAGGGTGAGATCTACGTGGACGGGCACAACATTCTGGCCAAGGGCGCGGATATCAATATCCCCCGCCAGAAGATGGGTATGGTGTTCCAGCACTTCAACCTCTTCCCCCACATGACCATCCTCCGCAATATGACCATCGCTCCCATGAAGCTCCTCGGTAAATCCCGGGAGGAGGCTGAGGCTCTGGCCACGGAGCTTCTGGAGAAGGTGGGACTGGCAGACCGCGCCAATTCCTACCCCAGCCAGCTCTCGGGCGGCCAGAAGCAGCGTGTGGCCATCGTCCGCGCCCTGTGTATGCAGCCCGACGTGATGCTCTTTGACGAGCCTACCTCCGCCCTCGACCCCGAGATGGTGGGTGAGGTTCTGGAGGTTATGAAAGCCCTCGCCCGCGACGGTATGACCATGATCGTGGTGACTCACGAAATGGGCTTTGCCCGCGAGGTCGGCTCCCGCGTCATCTTCATGGCCGACGGCCGCATCATCGAGGAGGGGACTCCCGACGAAGTGTTCGATAACCCCAAGAGCGAGAGACTCAAGACCTTCCTCGCGAAGGTGCTGTGATTCTCCCAATCATGTTTATTTTTCCCCCCGCATACAAATACTAATCGCAATCCCCCCGCAACCCTACCGAATCCAATCAAAGAAAGAGAAAACCGATATGACTAACTGTAAACCTACCGCGGCAGAGATCAGAGAGAATCTTGAGATCAAGCTGTCCCGCTTCTTCGGCTGCACCTCGGCCGAGGCCTCTAAGGATCAGATGTACAAAGCCACCGCCATGACCGTCCGCGACATTCTCACCGAAAAGCGCGGCGCGTTCAAGAAGAAGGTCAACCAGGCGGGCGGCAAGCGCGTCTACTATATGTGCATGGAGTTTTTGCTGGGGCGTTCCCTCAAGACCAACGTCTGCAACCTCGGTCTGGACAAGGAGTACGCTGAGGCCCTGTCCGCCCTGGGCTATACCCTGGATGATCTGTACGAGTGCGAGCCCGACGCGGGTCTGGGCAACGGCGGTCTTGGTCGTCTCGCCGCCTGCTTCATGGACTCTCTGTCCTCTCTGGACTACCCCGCCACCGGCTTCTCGCTTTGCTATGAGTACGGTCTTTTCAGACAGAAGATCGTGGACGGCATTCAGGTGGAGCTTCCCGACGTCTGGCTCCCCGGCGGTGACGTCTGGCTGGTGCCCCGTACCGACCGCGTGTTCCACGTCCGCTTCGGCGGCCGCATCCGCGAGGAGTGGAAGCCCGAGGGACGCATGGAGATCATCTACGAGGATGCCGAGGAGATCGAGGCCGTTCCCTACGATATGATGATCTCGGGCTCCGAGTCCGAGGGCGTGTCCCGCCTCCGCCTCTGGAAGGCCCGCAGCATCCAGAACTTCAACATGGGTCTGTTCTCTCAGGGTCAGTACGCCCGCGCCATGGAGGAGGCCACCAACGCCGACGCTATCTCCAAGGTGCTCTACCCCGCCGATAACCACACCGAGGGTAAGCTTCTGCGCCTGACCCAGCAGTATTTCCTCTGCTCCGCCTCGGTTCAGTCCATCATCCGCGACCACATGGCGGTCTACGGTACCCTGGACAATCTGGCCGACAAGGTGGCCATCCACCTCAACGATACCCACCCCACCCTCTGCATCCCCGAGCTCATGCGTATTCTGGTGGATGAGTATTTCTATCCTTGGGATCGGGCGTGGGATATGGTCAAGGAGATCTGCTCCTACACCAACCACACCGTCATGCCTGAGGCGCTGGAGACCTGGAACGAGGATCTCTTCCGCTTGAAGCTCCCCCGCATCTACACCATCATCAAGGAGATCAACGAGCGCTTCTGCCGTGAGGCATGGAACGTATTCCCCGGCAACTGGCAGAGAATCTCCAAGATGGCCGTCGTCGGCTACGGTCAGATCCGCATGGCCAACCTCGCGGTCATCGGCTCCCACTCGGTCAACGGCGTGTCCAAGCTCCACTCCTCCATCCTGAAGGAGAGCGTGTTCAAGGACTTCTACCGTATGTACCCCGGTCGCTTCGATAACGTCACCAACGGTATCGCCCACCGCCGCTGGCTGTGCTACTCCAACCCCAAGCTGGCAGAGCTGCTGGACGAGACCATCGGTACCGGCTACCGCAAGAACCCCGTGGAGCTCTCTGAGTTCGCCAAGTTCGCCGACGATCCCGAGGTGCTGGAGCGCTTCCGCGCCATCAAGCACGAGAACAAGGAGAACTTCTCCAACCATCTCTACCGCAAGGCCGGCATCCGTCTGGATACCCACGCCGTCTTTGACGTGCAGATCAAGCGTCTCCACGAGTACAAGCGCCAGCTCCTGAACGCCCTGAACATCATTGGTATGTATCTGGATCTCAAGGATAACCCCGATCTGGACATCCGTCCCCAGACCTTCATCTTCGGCGCAAAGGCCGCCCCCGGCTACCAGATGGCCAAGCGCATCATCCAGCTTCTGTGTATGCTCCAGAAAGAGATCAATAACTCCCCCCGCATCCGCGAGAAGCTGAACGTGGTGTTCCTCGAGAACTACGACGTGTCCACCGCCGAGATCCTCGTCCCCTCCGCCGACATCTCCGAGCAGATCTCTCTGGCGGGTAAGGAGGCCAGCGGCACGGGATGTATGAAGCTCATGATGAACGGCGCTATCACCCTCGGTACCCTGGACGGTGCCAACGTAGAGATGCAGGCCGCTGTGGGCGAGGAGAATATGTTCATCTTCGGTCTCACCGCGTCGGAGGTGGAGCAGCTCTGGCTCCGCGGCTACCGTTCTGCCGAGTTCTACAACAACAACAGCCGTCTGGGCCGCATCATGGCCGCTTTGAACATCGGCTTTGGCGGGGAGTCCTTCGCGGACATCACCACCTACCTGCTCAACGGTCACGGCGTGGCAGACCCCTATATGTGTCTGGCTGACTTTGAGTCCTACCGTCTGGCTCACGAGGCCTGCATCAAGGCCTACAGCGACCGCGCCAAGTGGACCCGCATGGCCCTGCTCAACACCGCCGCCTCGGGTCATTTCGCCGCCGACCGCTCCATCCGCGAGTACGCCGACCGCTTCTGGCACATCAAGCCCATTCACTGAATCCCGTTATCCCCATACAAAAGGGTGGTTCACCGTACAGGTGCGCCACCCTTGCGTGATATTCAGGGATTTTGTTGACAGAATATGGGTTTTGTGGTATAATATCGGCATTGGATCGAAAATTGGGGTTTTTCGTGCAGGGGTTTCACCCCTGCACCCCACTTAAACCCTTCTTGAAAGCCTCCTCGCTTTCGCTCGGTGCAAATTCGCCTTCGGCGAAGTTTGCGAAGGGTTTAAGAATCCCAAGAACTTTCAAAAAAAGTATTATTTATCAATGCTTTTTTAAAGGTTCTTGAAGGGA
>JAZNUO010000129.1:0-1822 GCA_045592305.1 Eubacteriales bacterium
TCCTAAGCCCGCTTGGCCTCCGACTTCTCCTCGCGCGGCAGCTTCTCAAAATCTTCTATTATGTCGTATGAAACTTCGTCAACTGCATGGATAGAGCCTGAGAAAACGTCAATGACGATGTTGAGCCCGCCCATTTTATACATATGTACCATATCTTTATCTCCTCAAGAAAAATACCGCCGTGTGTACGGCGGTATTTTGAAGGTTTAATTACTTCTTTGTGCTCTCGCACTTCTGGTTTGCGATACCGCAGCTTGTCTTGCAAGCAGACTGGCAGGAAGTCTGGCACTCGCCGCAGCCACCCTTCTTTGCGCTCTCGCACAGGTTGCGGGTCTCAATGGTCTTGATATGCTTCATGATGGGATTACCTCCATTAAAAATACTGTGTGTATTATAGCACAAAGTGACCTTTTTGTCAATACGTTTGAAGAAAAAACTTACTTTTGCGGGTTCTGCCGACCTACTTCAAAAGCCAGCACCGCGGCAGATGCCGCCGAGGACAGGGACCCTCGGAAATTCCCGTGATAGCCGATCCGCACGTTCAGGTCGGCCTCGGACAGCACCCCGCGGGAAATGCCCCGCTTCTCCCCGCCGATGACCAGCAGGAGAGGAAGGGTGAGGTCAGCGTCATACAAGTCCACAGAATCCCGTATCTCAGCGCAGGCGGCGCGGTAGCCCTTGGCTTTGAACAGAGGAATCACCTCGGAGGGCTGTGAGACGAACATGGGCATCTTTTCGGATGTCCCTGCCGAGGAGCGAGCCACCAGCCCCGCCACACCCATCCAGTTGCGGGGAGGCAGGATCACACCGTCCGCTCCCGCGGCAAAGAGGGAGCGCACCGTGTAGCCGAAGTTGTAAGGATCCTCGATCCCCTCCAGAAGGACGTAGAAGCCCCCCTCCTTGATTCTGTCCATGGACTCGGACAGAAGGGGCAGAGTACGGTCGGAGCAGACCGCCACGATCCCGCCGTGGGTCTTTCCCGAGGTCAGATTGTCCAGATCATCGGGATGAACGGGCTGCACCGTAAAGCCCAGCTCGGCGGCTCGGCGGTTGAGAAACGCGATCTCCCGCGCCTTCTTGTCCATGCGGGTCTTGTCCACAAAGACTGTGGTCACGCGGCGGTCATTGAACTCCTGAACGGTAGGGTCCAGCACCGCCGAAATGGCGGTCATGCCCTCGAACAGATCGGGGGCTTCGGGGGTGGTATTCTCGTCGAGCATAGTGAAATTCCTTTCCAATACAAGGCATTTACGGATAATTCCCAATCTCACCGCATAGAGTGGCATAGAACCACCATGGATAAGGGGGAAGGTATATGATGTACATAGCGGCAGATAAGGAGCGCTGCGTGATCCTCGGCACCTACATCGTGGAGAACCGCGCCACGGTACGGGGAGCTGCCGCCCGCTACGGGATCAGCAAGAGCACCGTACACAAGGACGTGACCGAGACCCTCCGACACGTCAACCCCTCCCTGTGGGAGGCGGTGGCGGAGGTGCTGGCGCAGAACAAGAGCGAACGCCATTTGCGGGGCGGAGAGGCCACCAGACGGCGGCATCTCTCAAACAAAGGCAAAAAATAGGGAACAAGGGGTGCGACGCATCCCTTTTATAATGTAACATATTTTGGGGGAAATGTCAAGATGGAAAGGGAAATTGCGGCTTATCGTTCCGATATACCCCAATAGTGAAATACGCCTGCGGCGTGTGAAATGCTCGCAAGCGAGCGTGAAATATGCGCTTCGCGCATGTGAAATTCGTCCTTACGGACGAGTTGAGGAGGAGATCCTTCGGATCTCTTCATTTAAATTTTAATCAGAAAC
>JAZNUO010000130.1:0-1706 GCA_045592305.1 Eubacteriales bacterium
CACCGATGAGATCACCACCGATGAGATCACCACCGATGAGATCACCACCGATGAGATCACCACCGATGAGATCACCACCGATGAGATCACCACCGATGAGATCACCACCGAGGAGAATACCGCCGAGGAGAATACCTCCGAGGAGAATACCGCCGAGGAGAACACCGCCGAGGAGAATACCGCCGAGGAGAATACCGCCGAGGCAGTCACCGAGCTGAGACCCTGACCGACGCGGACCACAGCGGCGTGCTGTTTCTGAGCTAAGACCTCGCGGACAGCGTGAACCTGTATCACGCCGTGAACGGGTTGTGTTTGAGGATTGATCTCCTACCCAAAAAGAAAAGTACGCCTCGCGCTTGCGGGGCGTTTTTTGTGATGCAATCAGTAAGCGATGGTGGTCATCAGCGCATACTCGGGCTGGGACACGTCCAGACGGGAGCACTGAGCCACGATGGGCTGATCCGACTCCACCAGAATGGCGTAGGGTTTGTTGCGGGGGATGGTCTGCCCCTTGTCGTTGACCGCCTTGTCCAAACGGATGTGGTTGGTGCGCTCGTGCTCGCAGACGGCGGTGAAGCCCCGCATAGGCTCAGCATCCTCAAAGAAAACTGTGAGGCGGATGTGAGCGGTCTCACCCGACAGGTTGAGAACGCAAACCGCCTCGTGGCTGACGAACTCACCCTTGACGGTGTCGCTCATGTAGCCGTCGGGAATGAGCCAGGTATTCTTTCCGATCATGATGGGATCTCCTTTCGGTGGGAAGATTCATTGTCCCCAGTATACCACAAAAGCCCCTCAAAGTCAAGAGGGAATCACCCGCCCCACAGAAAAATCCCCGCCTGAGACGGGGATGGATGGCGGCTTATAAATCCCGCTTGCCGCGGAGGTTGCCCCAGTTGATGGCGCTGACCACGGCTACCGTAATGATACAGGCAACGGCGGCGGTGAACCAGCACATGATCCGGGTGATGATGGACTCCGACCCGAAAAAGAGCTTGCAGGCGAGGAACAAACAGATCTCCGCGCCGCAGGCGCACATGATCTTGAGGGAACGGCGGCGGACAATCAGCATGATCACCAGGAGCGCGAAGGCAAT
This sequence comes from Eubacteriales bacterium, assembly GCA_045592305.1. GTDB lineage: Bacteria > Bacillota > Clostridia > Oscillospirales > CAG-272 > CAMEON01. Next base: position 1,097 of record JAZNUO010000130.1, read on the forward strand.
GACCAGCTCGGTAATGATCTTCCCCCAAGGAAGCTCCTCGGCGGGAACCGTGCGGACAGAAGTCGCCAGCAGAGAAAGCACCGCGTTCATCATAAGATCACCTCCAATAAGCACTTATTTCAGGACAGAAATCACTATATCCATACACATTATAACACAAAATCGGGATTTTGACAAAGGAAAAAAGCGGGAATTCCCGAAAAAAACGAATTTTGTAGAGTTGCACAGACCCAAAGAAACCGTTGTGTGCAATCTGCCAAAAAACAAAGGAAAAATGTTACAAAATTCCCCTTTTCTTTTGAATAAAAATCTGCTATACTAATGTGGAGTAAAAAAAGCAGTTTGTCGGCAGGGGTTTCACCCCTGCACCCCACTTAAACCCTTCTTGAAAGAAGGGTTTAAGAATCCCAAGAACTTTCAAAAAGGGCTATTTATCAATGAAGTCGGATCGTAGCCATGTCGTTCTGTGGGCCAAGGAGTTGTTCCATGGAGTTGTCTTCCTAAGACCGCTGGCCTCCGACTTGGTTTCACCCCTGCACCCCACTTAAACCCTTCTTGAAAGAAGGGTTTAAGAATCCCAAGAACTTTCAAAAAGGGCTATTTATCAATG
>JAZNUO010000131.1:0-1569 GCA_045592305.1 Eubacteriales bacterium
GGTACAACGGCGGTATGGAGCACGTCACCCGCCACCTGATCTACTCCCGCTTCTGGCATCATTTCCTCTACGATCTGGGTCTGGTTCCCACCGCTGAGCCCTACGCCAAGCGTACCGCCCAGGGTCTGATCCTGGGTCCCGACGGCGAGAAGATGTCCAAGTCCCGCGGCAACGTAGTGGACCCCAACGACGTGGTGGACGATATGGGCGCGGACGTTCTGCGCGTCTACATCCTCTTCATGGGCGACTACGGCGCGGCCGCTCCCTGGTCGGATAACTCCATGAGAGGCTGCAAGAGATTCCTTGAGAGAGTCGCCGATCTGCCCTCTCTGGTCAAGGGCGGCGAGGGTAACGCCAAGCTGGAGTCCTCCTTCCACAAGACCCTGAAGAAGGTCACATCCGACATCGAGGAGATGAAGTTCAATACCGCCATTGCGGCTATGATGGGACTCCTCAACGAGGTCTTTGAGGTTGGATCCATCACGGGGGATGAGCTCTCCATGTTCATCCGTATGCTCTGCCCCTTCGCCCCTCACCTCTGCGAGGAGATGTGGGAAAATATGGGAGGGAAGGGCTTCGCTTCCATGGCGCAGTGGCCCGAGTTTGATGAGGCCAAGACCATCGACTCCACCGTCGAGCTGGCCGTCCAGATCAACGGTAAGGTCAGAGGCAAGGTCACGCTGCCCATGAACGCCGACAAGGACACCGCTCTCAGTGCCGTCCGAGCCGACGAGAAGCTCTTCTCCCTGCTCGAGGGCAAGACCGTGGTCAAGGAGATCGTGGTGCCCAATAAGATCATCAACATCGTGGTCAAGTGATCCCCATACGAAAGCCCTGCTCTCGCGGCGGGGCTTTTTGTTACTGTTATAGGTGGGAAAACGGGAAGGAAAAGCCAAAATGTAAAGTGAAAAACGCAGAACTGTTACTATTTTCTTTTTAAAACCTTGAATTAAAATTGCCCTCTCACCCGCTTCGCAACCGAGCGGAGCGAGGAGGAACTCCCAAAGGGAGAGCCTTTGAATGCCTCCCCCGTTGGGGGAGGTGTCCTCCTCGCAAGCTCGGCGCGTAGGCGTGACGGAGAGGGCAGACTCGGTTCAAGTTTTTTATTAGAGATTAGTATGACAAGGCTTTTGAAGCAAAAGCCATTTTTTCGCAATGCCACGGTTTACCTGTTCCGGTTGTATTTACAAGTGTTTTTTTGCACAAAATCGGTTGACAGGTCTTGTGCAATATGATATAATAGCAGAGCTTTGAATGGGGGTCGAACCCTTGACCCCGAAACAGGCATATTACACACGCAAGGAGTTTTTTATGAAGAAAACCGTTCTTATTTTCGCCTTTGTCCTGTTGGCTGTCAGCGCGCTGACCTTCGTGGCCTGCAATACCGCCAAGACCCCCGAGGATACCACCGTGACCACCGAAGCCCCTACCGAGCCCACCACTAACGTCCCCACCGAGGAGACCACCGAGGGCGCGACCGAGGCTCCCACCGATGAGATCACCACCGATGAGATCACCACCGATGAGATCACCACCGATGAGATCACCACCGATGAGATCACCACCGAT
>JAZNUO010000132.1:0-6156 GCA_045592305.1 Eubacteriales bacterium
GCCCACCGTGATCATGGAGGTCACTTCCCACGCCCTCCTGCTGGGTCGTGTCGCTCCCCTGACCTTCGAGCTGGGGATCTTCACCAACCTGACCCCCGAGCACATGGATCTCCACGGCACCATGGAGGACTACTACACCGCCAAGCGCCGTCTCTTCGCGGTCTGCCGCTCTGCCGTGGTCAATGCCGATGACCGCTACGGGCGCAGGCTTCTGGCGGAGCCTCTGCCCCTCCATCACTACCACATCTGCCATGCCGACGGCGCGCAGGCGGTCATATCCGACCGTATCTGCCCCGCGGGAGAGGGAGGATGTACCCGCCTCTACGCCGAGCAGGTCAAGCTGTTAGGGGAGGACGGGGTAGCCTTCAAGCTTACCTCCCCGGGTGTCCGCCTCCGTCTCCGTTGCCCCGTCCCGGGGGATTTCACCGTCATGAACGCGCTGGAGGCCGCCTCGGCCGCTCTGGCGCTGGGAGCTGACCCCTCTGCCATCCGCGAAGCGCTGTCCCATTTTGGGGGCGTTTCGGGGCGCATGGAGCGGGTCAGACTGCCCGAGACTCATATACCCTTCTCGGTGTTTATCGACTTCGCCCACACACCCGACGCGCTGGAGAGCCTTCTTCGCGCCGTCCACGGCTTCCGCAGACGGGGTCAGCGCATCGTGCTGGTCTTTGGATGTGGCGGCGACCGCGACCGCTCCAAGCGCAAGGTCATGGCCCGCATTGCCTCCCGCATGGCGGATTCCTTGGTCATCACCTCGGACAACAGCCGCACCGAGAACCCCGCCGACATCATTTCGGATATTCTTCTGGGGGTGGACAAGGAGAGCGAATTCGCCGTGGTGCCCGACCGCGCCGAGGCCATTCGGTACGCCATCAAGTACGCCCGCTCGGGTGACATCATTCTCTTGGCAGGGAAGGGGCACGAGACCTATGAAATTGACCGCGCGGGGAAGCATCCCTTCAGCGAAAGAGACGTTGCGGTGAGAGCCGCGACGGAATTCCACGCAAACCGACGGGGTGAGTAAGTCACCCGCCATCCTACGAAAGGCAGGCTACCGTTATGAAGATCACCTTAGCGACACCCCATCCCCTCCATACGCTGGCCGCCATGGCGAGGGGAAAGCTGATCCTGCACAATATCTCCGAGGAGATGACCGTCACCCATATCTGTACCGACTCCCGCGAGGCCGACGGGGACACCCTGTTCTGCGCCATCCGCGGAGAGCGGGTGGACGGGCACAGCTACATGGGAAAGGCCGCCGAGCTGGGGGGTGCCGTATTCCTCTGCGAGCGTATCCCCGACCCTCTGCCCTCCGCCTCCTGCGCCTTTATCGTGGTGGAGGATACCGTAGCCGCCCTGTCGGCGCTGGCCCTGTCCCGACGCGAGGGGGAGATGAAGGACCTTTCCATTGTTGCCATCACGGGCAGCGTGGGCAAGACCACCGCTAAGGAAATGACCGCCGCCGCTTTGTCGGTGGCTAAAACCGTCTTTAAGAAGGACGGCAACTTCAACAGTACCATTGGGCTTCCCCTGTCCTTTATGGAGGTCCCAACCCACACCCAATGCGCCGTGCTGGAGATGGGCATGAGCAGTCGGGGTGAGATCGCCGCCATGACCCAAGCGGTCAGACCCAATATCGCCCTCATCACCAATATCGGCTCCTCTCATCTGGAGTACCTCGGGAGCCGCGAGAACATCGCCCGCGCTAAGCTGGAGATCGCCGCGGGGATGACCGAGGGCGGGACCCTCCTCATCAACGGCGACGAGCCTCTGCTGGCAGAGCTGGGTCAGGATTTCGGTGAGGAGCCGCCCATCATTCCAGCCGGCATCCGTATTCTGCGCCTGTCTCTGGCAGGGGCGGAGAACGCCGACTATCAAGCAAGCCATATTACCTCCCGCGACGGCGGTATGATCTTTGACCTGACCACCCCCCACGGAGTCTGGCGCGACCTGTATATCCCCGCCGTGGGCGAGCATTTTATCTGGGCGGGAGGCTTTGCCGCCGCCGCGGGTCAGCTCATGGGGCTTGACGAGGGACAAGTACGGGCGGGACTATCCGCTTACCGCCCCGCCGCCATGCGGCAGGATATTCGCAGGCTCGGCGGGATCACCCTGATGGTGGACTGCTACAACGCCGCTCCCGAGTCCATGAAGGCCGCCCTGTCGGCTCTCTCGCTGATGTCCGAGGGGATCGCCGAGGGACGGGGAAGCACCCGTCGCATCGCGGTTCTGGGGGACATGAAGGAGCTGGGGGAGAACACCGTGGCTCTCCACCGTTGGGTGGGTCAGTTCGCCGCCGCAAAGGGCATTGACCTGCTCGTTACCGTGGGTGAGCTGGGGGCGGAGATCGCGAAGGGCGCGCTGGATGCGGGGATGAGTCCCGATTCCGTCCGTATCACGGGCGGGGGGGAGACCTACGCCGCCACCGTGGACTATTTGAAGTCTATCCTCCGCGAGGGGGATCATATCCTGTTCAAGGCCAGCCGCTCCATGGCTCTGGAGACCGTGGTGGAAGGGCTGACTGCGGGCATCAAGCCCTGACAACGACCACCACAATGTAACCGACAAAAGGAAAGGAAACACGACATGGATAAAGAAGCATACATTCTGTTGGGCGTATTTTTGCTGGCCTCCTTCGGCTTGACCCTGCTCCTCGGGCGTATCGCGCTCCCCGTCCTCCGCGCCAAGAAGGCAGGACAGCCCATCAACGAGTACGTGACGGCTCATCGGTCCAAGGCGGGCACTCCCACCATGGGGGGTATCTCCTTCGTGCCTGCCTTTCTGGCGGTCATGGCGGGACTGATGGTATACTGCGTGATCCATGACGGCAGTCAGCACGGAACCTACCTCATCCCCGGCGCGCTCATCTGCCTCTACGCCCTCGCCAATTCCGCCATCGGCTTTGTGGATGACTATTTCAAGCTCCTGCGCCGCCACAACGAGGGTCTGACCGAAAAGCAGAAGCTTTTGTTGCAGGTTACAGCCGCCGCCGCCTTCCTCGCCATGATGGCCATCACGGGCAACCTGACCACCGCGCTGCATATCCCCTTCACCGAGCTTCACTGGGAATTGGGTTGGTTCGCCTATCCCGTCTACCTCGTCGTCATGGTGGGCTTTGTCAACGCCACCAACATCACCGACGGTCTGGACGGTCTGGCCTCCTCCATCTCTGCCACCGTGGCCATCTTCATGGTTGTGTTCGCCATGAGATCCGAAAAACTGACCGCAAGCTGGGTGCCCTTTATGGGCGTGACCCTGCTGGGCTGTGTGTTGGGCTTCCTCGTGTACAATCATCACCCCGCCAAAATGTTCATGGGCGATACGGGCTCTCTGTTCCTCGGCGCCGTCATCATGGGTTGCGGCGTGCTGGTCGGTGAGCTGCTCCTTTTCGTGCTGGCGGGCTTCATGTTCGTAATCGAGATGCTGTCCAGCTTCATCCAGATCATTGGCTACAAGCTGACCAAAAAGCGTATCTTCAAAATGGCCCCTCTCCACCACCACTTTGAGAAGTGCGGCTGGAAGGAGGTTGCCATCGTGCTCGTATTCACGTTGGTGTCGGTGGGGTTCTGCGTGCTGGCGTTTTTGGGCATGTGACCCGACAAAATGAGCTTTGAAAGTGAGGTGAGACCCCATGAAGTGGCCATTCCCCCGCAAGGTGGCGGATAAGACCCGCGAGATCTTCGGCAAGGCGAAAAAGCAGGCCTCCCGATACTCCTTCGACAAGGAGGGGGCAAAGCGGCTGGGAGCCGACGTGGAGCAGGGACTGAACCTGCTGGGCGACCGTCTGGACACCGCCATTGAGCCAAACGACCCCATCTATTCCGAGCCCGTCTACAAGAAGCCTCCCGTGGAGGAGCCCTCGGAGCGGGTGCTCACCCGCGGTCCCGTGGACTACTATTTCCTTTTCATCGTCATCGCCCTCTGCCTCTTCGGTGCGGTCATGGCCTTCTCGGCCAGCTCGGTCTACGCCGCCCAGTACCACGATGACCCCGCTTACTACGTCAAGCGGCATATCATCTACCTCATCCTCGCCGCCGCCGTGACGGTCCCCTTCGTCTGTAAGGCGCGGCCTTGGTTCTGGCGGTTCTTCGGGGTGGCCTCCTACGCCCTCTCGGTGGTGCTGCTGCTTCTGGTGCTGGTCATCGGCTCCAGCTACGGCTCGGGCGCGACCCGATGGATCCAGATAGGCCCCATCTCCATCCAGCCCTCGGAGATCGCCAAAATGGCGGTCATCCTCTGCATCGCCCTCATCATGAGCAAGTACGAGCGCATGATCCAAAACCGCCAGAAATTCGGCGGGCAGTTCCGCTACGGCGTGCTTTACCCCATGATCGTATTCGGCTTCATCTGCGCTCTGGTCATGCTGGAGCATCACCTGTCGGGTATCATCATCATCGGTCTCATGGGTCTTGTGACCATGTACATAGGCGGCACCGATAAGAAATGGTTCCTCTGGCTCTTCGCCATCGGCGGCACCGCGGTGGTTCTGGTGCTCCTTGTCTCGGACTACGCCATGCTCCGCGTCACCACGTGGCTCAATATCGAAAACGTGGACCCCTTGGGCTCGGCGTGGCAGACCCTCCAGGGTCTGAATGCCATCGGCTCGGGCGGCTTCTTCGGCAGAGGACTGGGCAACAGCCAGCAGAAGTACGGCTACGTCTCCCAGCCCCAGAATGACTTCATCTTCACCATCGTCTGTGAGGAGCTGGGCTTTATCGGCGCGCTGGCCGTGGTACTGCTCTTCGGGCTGCTGGTCTGGCGGGGCTTCCGCATCGCCGCCAAGGCACCCGACAAATTCTGCTCCATCGTGGTCTACGGTCTCATCGCCAAGGTGGCTCTCCAGACCATCCTCAACATCGCGGTAGTGACCAATTCCATTCCCAACACGGGTATCGCCCTCCCCTTCTTCTCCTCGGGCGGTACGTCGTTGATCCTGCAAATTTTTGAAATGGGGATCATACTTTCGATCTCGCGGTATTCGTATCAGAAAAGATAAGTTGGGGTTTATCGGTCTGCGACCGAATTCGTAATTCGTAATGCGTAATTCGTAATTGTGGAAGCCTTTCGCTAAAGCGAAAGCCAATTAATTGGCATTTCGAAAGAAGTCCTATTCTCGAAAATTTGTTGTCCATCAGGGGAATTTCGCCATATTGAACGAGATGATCTCCCCTTACCATAAGATCACATTTTGCCAACGGCAAAATGTTTCATTCATTACGAATTACGAATTACGAATTACGAATTGCGAATTACGAATTAGACCGCCAAACCCCAATTTAGATCCATTCTCACCCCCGCCCCCAAAAAGTCTACGAAAAGTCTCCACCAAAAATGTCAATTATACTTGACATTTGCCCCGTCCTGTGCTATACTGATACCACCGAGATGTCAACTATATTTGACAGGAGAACAACATGGCCAACGAGAAAATGAAGCAGACGAGGCAGGAGCTGAACCTGTCTCAGGCGGAGCTGGCAAAGCGGGTGGCGGTCTCCCGCCAGACCGTCAACATGATCGAGAACGGAGACTATAACCCCACCATCGCCCTCTGCATCCGCATCTGTCGGGAGCTGGGGAAAACCTTGGACGAGCTATTCTGGGAGGAGAGCTGAAGGCGCGCCTTCCGTGCGTTTTGCAGGCTGGGCCGCCGGAGCGGCATCCATCTCGCACGCGGGACCGCCCACAATTCCGCATACATGAAAGGAGAAATCACTATGTTTGACGACGAGCGCATCAATTATGAAAGCGGCCGCATCTACCAATGGGGCATTCTTTGGGCGGTGCTGTATACCGCGGTGTTTGCCCTGTCCCGCCTATTATTCTTGGGAAATGCCGAGGGGGGGTCGGTCGCCCTGTTTGTTTGCGAGATTACGGTGATCGCCTTCGGTGCCGTTATCCTCCTCATCGGTCTCATCCGCTGGGGACTGGGGCGGGACGAGCGGAGTATCGCCGAAAAGCACCGCTACTACCTCACGGCGGGGAAGGTCTTTCTCATCGCGGCGGTGGCGGGGTACGCCCTCTCCATCCCCCTGCGCTCCCAAAGCGGGCTGAACGATTACCCCGTAGGCGAGCTGCGCACCCATCTGGAGCTTCTGGGGTGCGTGTACTTCTTTTTTTCCTTCAAGCGGCGGCAGATCAGCTTCAATTACACCTTCA
>JAZNUO010000133.1:0-5183 GCA_045592305.1 Eubacteriales bacterium
CCTGTGGATGTCCTGCGCCCCCTCTTTGAGGAGACCTTGACCTGGCCCGCCGTAGTGGGCATGAATATCGCCACCCGCGCCGACTGTCTGCCCGAGGAGACGGTGTCGTTGCTCCGCGACCTATCCGAGCGGACGGTTCTGACGGTGGAGCTGGGGCTTCAGACTGCCCATGACCGCACCGCCGCCCTCATAAACAAAAAACACACCTACGCCGATTTCCTGGAGGGCTACCGCCGTCTGCGGATAGGCGCGTCCAAGGCGTTGATCTGCATCCATCTCATATTCGGTCTCCCCGACGAGACCGAGGGGGACATGCTGGAAACCGTCCGCCGCGTGGCGGAGCTTCGCCCCCATCAGGTCAAGCTCCATCTGCTCCACGTCCTGCGGGGGACTGTCCTTGGAGAGCTGTACGGGGCAGGGAAGTATACCCCCATGGAAAAGGATGCCTACGTGGAGACCGTGGTCAGGGCCCTGGAGCTTTTGCCCCCCGACACCGTGGTTGCCCGCCTCACGGGAGACGGCGCGGCACAGGACCTGCTGGCACCTCTGTGGAGCCGCCGCAAGCGGGAGGTGCTGAACGCCATCGACAAGCGGCTGACCGCGCGGGACACGTGGCAGGGACGGCTGTACCGCGAGGCGGAGTCCCATTCAAGCGGAAAAACTTAACAAGCAAATAATCCCAACATCAGAAAGGAAACAGAGATATGGCACAAGCATTACGGAGAGCCTCTTGGATCTGGAGAAAGGGTGAGGTCGGACAGGACGAGTTCTGCGACTTCCTCGCCACCGTGGCCATCCCCGAGGTGGGCAAGCGGTACTTCCTTCACATCGCCGCCGATTCCAACTACACCGTCTGGATGAACGGGCAGCTCTGCGCCTTCGGGCAGTACGCGGACTACCCCGACTATAAGGTATATGACCGCGTGGAGATCACCCACCTTTTGCGGGCGGGGCTCAACCGCATGGTCACTGTGGTGTGGTACTACGGCATTGACACCCAGACCTACAAGAAGGGTGACGCGGGTCTGATCTTCGAGATCGTGGACGAGGAGGACAACGTCATCACCTACTCCGACGAGACGGTGCTGTCCCGCAAGTCCCGTGATTATATTTCGGGAGAAGGCCGTCTCATTTCGGGTCAGCTCGGTCTGACCTACCACTACGACATGAAGGGCTACGACGGCTTCATGGACGTGGGCTGCGAGGGCTTTGAAAAAAGCCACGTGGTGCCCTCCATTTCCAAGGTGCTCCACCTCCGCCCCAACCAGAAGCTGACGCTGGAGCCCCGTATGAAGGGCTCGGTCTGTCGGACGGGTGTGTTCAAGTACACCACGGATGACCCCGTGTCCGCGGTCAATATGCAGTACGCAGCCATCTCGGGACGCTATCCCCGCGAAATGATGAAGTCGGGGAACAGACAGTTTGACGCTCCCGTGAGGTTCGTTTCGGACTCCGACGAGTTCGACGGCGTGTTCTTCATCGTGGATTTGCAGGAGGAGACCGCGGGATTTCTGGATATTGACATGGAGGTTCCCGCCGACTGCCGTCTGGACGTGGGCTTCGGCGAGCACCTGAAGGAGGGCCTTTGCCGCACCTCCATCCGCGGCTTCGCCTGCGAGATCGACCTGAAGGCAGGTCGCAATACCTGGCTCCACACCTTCCGCCGCTTCGGCTGCCGCTATCTCCAGTTCTTCGTCCACTCCCCCGAGGTCACGGTGCACTACGCGGGTATGCGCCCCACCCTGTATCCTCTCAAGCACAAGGAATACAGGAGCGGCAACCTTCTCCGCGAGACCATCTACAAGGTCTGCCAGAGCACCCTCCAGCAGTGCCTCCACGAGCACTATGAGGACTGCCCTTGGCGTGAGCAGGCGCTCTACACCATGGATTCCCGCAACCAGATGCTCTGCGGCTACTACGCCTTTGGCGAGACCGAGGCCGCCCGCGCCTCCCTGGAGCTGATCTCCCACGGGGTCAGACCCGACGGTCTGCTGGCACTTTGCTACCCCGCCGGTCGGGACTTCCCCATCCCTGCCTTCTCCTGTATGTACTTCGTGCAGATGGATGAGTACATCCGCTATACGGGCGACGTTACGCTTGCCGCCGCCGTTTTTGACACGATGGAAACCGTTTTGGAGACCTTCCACAAGAAGCTACAGCCCGAGGGAGTCATTGATTACTTCTACGGCAGAAGTCCCCGCGGCAAGAATATATACTGGAACTTCTACGAGTGGGCGGCTACCATGAACGGTCACATCCCCGACGGGCAGAGACGGCTGGATTGCCCCCTCAACTGCTTCTACTCCCTGGCCATGCAGTCCCTTGCCAACATCTGCGACGCGCTGGGTAAGACCGAGTACGCCGCCGATCTGCGGGCGCGGGTAGAAAGCCTCAACGCCGCCATCGCGCGGGTGTTCTACAACCCCGAGACAAGGCTCTTTGAGTCCTTCGATGCCGTTCACCGCGGGTGGTACGCCGTGCTGACCCAGTCCTTGGCCCTGCTCTGCGGTGCCGCCGAGGGGCTGGACACCACCGTCATGCTGCAGGCCATGGCCACCAACGGCAAGACCGAGGTGGGTCTGGATCTGGTGCCCAACACCCTGTCCATGAACGCCTTCCGCTTCGACGCTCTCCTGTCGGTGGATAAAGAGAAGTACGCTCCCGTCATTCTGGCCGAGCTGGACCGGGACTACCTGTATATGCTCCGCGAGGGTGCTACCACCTTCTGGGAGACCATCATCGGCGCGGACGATTTCGCCGACGCGGGCTCTCTCTGCCACGGCTGGTCGGCTCTCCCCGTGTACTACTACGAGATTCTGGATCCAAACGGAAATTGACAAATTTTCCCACTCCTCTCCCCTGAAAGGCCGTTGGACTTTTTGCCCCCCCAAAAAAATATTTTTTGAAAGTTCTTGAAAGGGGGTTCGGGGGAAAACTTCTTCGAAGAAGTTTTCCCATGGTCGTTCCTCCGCATCCCCATAAACCCACATTTGAAGAAGGGCTGATCTGCAACGGGGGCTTTCGTCGAAAAGTGTCAGATGTTCCCGTCCGTTCATGATTGCGTATTCACCAGTTCACAATTTGTTGGTATAATACTTATATATGTCTACGCAAGAAGTATGGATAAGGAGTATGCTTATGAAACGGTGGCTTGCGCTCGCGCTTTCCGTAATCACGTTCCTGTTGGCGGCGTGTATCCTCCCCGCCTCGGCTGAGGAGGAGACGGTCGACGATTGGAGTGTTTACATTATGGAGGAGACCTCAAGCGGGGTTCCCGTTTTCAAGGATCCCCCCACCTACTCGTATACCAAGCGAGGCTTGCGGGTGACTCCTACCAAGGATATGACCCGCTATACCATCCAGTTGGATACGCCCCAGCCCCTGTCGGAGGACTTTTTCCTGGAGCTGGAGGTTGAGGACGTGACTCTGGAGAATACGCTGATGTTCCATCTGTGGAATCAGAGCGGCGTTCTGATCGGGAATCACAACTGCGGATCGGGCTGGTACAGCATGATCTCGGTGAACAGTGACGGAAGCGACTACATGATGAGCCTTAACGTGGAGGCAAACTCGCCCTCGGCTAAGGGATGGACCGAGATTCTGGGAAGCATGAAGGTCAGCACCGACGTATACCGACGGGTCGGGCGGTACACCCTCAGCATGAAGGATGGGATTCTCCGCCTGAACGGCTCCGCGGTGCCCGGACTGGACGAAGCGTTGAAGCATCTGAAGGAGAGGTGCCCCGACGGGATGGTGTATATCGGTGTGTCCATCGTCAGCTTTAACGAGGGCGTTCCCACCGCCCCCATCACCGTGACCCGCTTTGGCAAGGATGAGACCACCGCTCCCATTCCCGGCTCGACCGCTGTTCCCGACATAACCCCCACCGAGACCGTTTCCGATGAGACTGCTTCGGGCGAGACGGGCACGGGAGATCCCGCGGAGGAGACCACCGCCCCCGAGGCTCCGTCCGACGAGTCCGAGCCCCATGAAACCGTCACCGTTCCCACCGTGCCCATGCCCGAGCCCGAGAGCGAGACCGTCAACACGTTTGAGCAGTTAAAGGACATATACGGTCAGGCCTCTGCCCGGTGCCATTCCACCCTTGGCTTGAGCGGGCTTGGCTACGTGGCCGCCGTGACGCTCGGCGCGTTGCTCCTGCGTAAAAAGAAGGATTGACAGCGTTTGGGGTCTGTGCTTTGCTTTCCTAAAAGCCTCTTGGTTCACAAGGGGCTTTGTTTTTTAAAAAAATATATATAAATTTTTTCGAAATACCTTGACAGGCGAGGTATCTTGTGGTATAATAGTACCATCACGAAAAAAGGAGGTGTTCCCGTGTCTATTACAGCAGACCTGATACGGGGTCATACCGATGCCATCATTCTGGCGGCTCTCTTGCAAGGGGACAGCTACGGATACCGCATCAACCGTTCCATGTACGACATGACCGACGGACGGTATGAATTGAAGGAAGCTACGTTGTATACCGCCTTCCGCCGCTTGGAGGAATCGGGCTATATCCGCTCCTACTGGGGGGATGAGGCCACGGGCGCGCGCCGCCGTTACTACGCCATCACCTCGGACGGTCGATCCGCATACCACTCCATGATGCGGGAATGGCAGGAGGCCAGCGATCTTCTGGAAAAGCTTATGCGATTCGGTGCCGTGGATAATGACGGCGGCGGCGACGCGGAACAAATTTGAGAAAGGACTGTGATCGGTTATGAGAGAGAAACTGAATGAACATATCCGAGTTCTGTTTGCGGATGCCGAGAGACGCTCCCCGGGCAATCCGAGACTGGCGGAGCTCAAGGAGGAGCTTCTGCTGAACACGCAGGAAAAATACGATCACCTGATCGCCACGGGGAGAACCCCCGAGTCGGCTTATCTTGCCGCGATCAACGGCATCGGCGATATCGGGGAGCTTTTGGACGACGTGATCGGCGCGCGAACCGCCGAGGAGGAGAGGGTGAGTGTCTCCCCCGCGGTGCCCGATGCCCTACGCAAGGAGAGCGCACGGGACTGTGAGGAAGCCGATGATGATGACAATGAGGAACATGAGGACGGCAGGAAGGGCAAGCGTCCCCCGCGCTCCCCTTGGTACAAGCTGGTCAGCGGTATCATCTGGACGGTGGTGCTCTGCGCCTCCTTTGCCGTCAGCTTTACCACCCACGCGTGGCACG
>JAZNUO010000134.1:0-1506 GCA_045592305.1 Eubacteriales bacterium
TTCCCCAACCGCATCATCAACGTGCACCCCGCGCTGATTCCGTCCTTCTGCGGGCAGGGATATTATGGACTGCACGTGCACGAGGCGGCACTTGCCAAGGGCGTCAAGGTGTCGGGTGCTACCGTCCATATCGTGACACCCGAATGTGACGCCGGCCCCATTGTGCTGCAAAAGGCCGTTGAGGACAAGCAAGACGACACCCCCGAAACCCTTCAAAAGCGGATCATGGAGGAGGCCGAGTGGAAGATCCTCCCCGAGGCGGTGAGGTTGTTCTGTGAGGATAAGATCACGGTTGAGGACAATCGTGTTCTGATCAAAGAGGATCGGATCTGATGCCCTGCCGAGGCACATTCCCGTAGGGCGGAGGCTTGCTCCCGCCGCCATACCCAATAGAATGCAGCCTCAATCAAGTGTGAACTTTCGGCGGGAGCAAGCCCCCGCCCTACTAACGGATCATGAATAAGGAGAACAATAAACATGAAAGTCAATACCATTGTAAACGAGCTCAACTCCCTGGCCTACCACGGTCGCGGCATTATCATCGGTAAGTCCGCAGACGGTAGTAAGGCCGTCACCGCCTACTTCATCATGGGTCGAAGCGTCAACAGCCGCAACCGCGTTTTCGTGGCCGAGGGCGACGCCATGCGCACCAAGGCCTTCGACGAGTCCAAGATGGTGGATCCCCACCTCATCATCTACTACCCCGTCCGTGTGCTGGGCAACAAGACTATCGTCACCAACGGCGACCAGACCGACACCATCTACGATCTCATGGACAAGCAGATGACCTTCGAGCAGGCACTCCGCACCCGTGAGTTCGAGGACGACAAGCCCAACTTCACCCCCCGCATCTCGGGCATCATCCGCCGCGAGGCTGACGGCGACATGAATTTCGCCCTGTCCATCCTCAAGAGCGCCGAGGGAGACGATTCCTCCTGTGAGCGCTTCACCTACGCCTACTCCAACCCCCTCTGCGGTCGCGCCAAGTTCATCCACACCTACAACGGCGACGGCAACCCCCTGCCCTCCTTTGAGGGTGAGCCCAAGACCCTGGAGCTGCCCGACGTGGATATCGACACCCTGACCGACCTCATCTGGACGAATCTCAACGAGGACAACAAGGTCTCCCTGTTCGTCCGCTACATCGATCTGGCCACGGGCGAGGCCGAGACTCGGATCGTCAACAAGAACGTGTGATTTTCGCAGGGGAGGGGCTTGCCCCTCCCGAAAGAAAAGACCCTTCCCGCACGTATGCGGGAGGCGAGGGGAACGCCAAAGGGAAACTTCTTGAAAGAAGTTTCCCTCTGGACCCCCTTCAAGAACCTTCAAAAAAATATTGCCTACCAATGATTTTTTAAAAGTTTTGAAGATTCCAAAGGGACTTTTTCAAAAGTCCCTTTGGTGGGGTGCAGGGGTGAAACCCCTGCCCGATAAACCCAAATTTGAAGTGCAATCGCCTATGAAGAATTATGAAACAAGGAGATATTTCAAAATGAAAGAATTCGA
>JAZNUO010000135.1:0-2330 GCA_045592305.1 Eubacteriales bacterium
TGTTCTACTGCACCGAGTGCGAGAAGCCCGTCTCCACCCCCGCCTCCATCGAGAAGATCTCGAAGGTGTTCGACGAGTTCGGCTCCAATATCTGGTTCGAGAAGGAGGCCATGGAGCTGGTCCCCGAGGGTCTGACCTGTCCTCACTGCGGCGGTAAGGTTTTCACCAAGGAGAAGGACACCCTGGACTGCTGGTTCGACTCCGGCTCCACTCACTACGCCTGCCTCATGTACCGCACCCCCGATCTCTGGCCCGCCGACGTGTATCTGGAGGGCGCGGATCAGTACCGCGGTTGGTTCCAGTCCTCCCTCCTCACTTCTGTGGGCGCGCTGGATCGCGGCGCACCCTTCAAGCAGGTCCTGACCCACGGCTGGGTGGTGGACGGCGAGGGCCGCGCCATGCACAAGTCTCTGGGCAACGGCGTGGATCCCGACGAGATTGTCAAGAAGTACGGCTCGGATATTCTCCGCCTGTGGGCCGCCTCCTGTGACTACCACGTGGACGTCCGTTGCTCAGATGCCATCTTCCGTCAGCTCTCCGAGGTCTACCGTAAGATCCGTAACACCGCCCGCATCCTGCTGGCCAACATCGGTGACTTCAACCCCGATACCGATATGGTCGCCGCCGCCGAGCTCCACGAGATCGACAAGTGGGTCATCGCCCGCGTAAACGAGCTGACCCGTGTCTGCCGCGATGCCTACAACGGCTACGAGTTCCACATGGCCTACAACGCCATCAATACCTTCTGTACCAACGATCTGTCCAAGCTCTACGTGGACATCACCAAGGATCGACTCTACACCGACGGCAAGACCTCGGCCTCCCGCCGCGCCGGTCAGACCGCTATGTACACGGTTCTGTCCGCTCTGACCCGTCTGGTGGCTCCCATCCTCTGCTTCACCGCCGAGGAGATCTGGAAGGCTATGCCCCACGCCGCCGCCGAGGACGGCCGCAGTGTGTTCCTGAACGCCATGCCCGAGTACGACGAGGCTCTGGTGTTCCCCGAGGCCGCCCGTCTGGACGAGCTCTTCGTCCTCCGCGACGACGTCATGAAGGCTCTGGAGCTGGCTCGCGCCGCCAAGATGATCGGTAAGTCTCTGGACGCCAAGGTTACGGTTTACACCACCGACGAGGCTCAGTACACCGTGCTGAACAGCTTCGCCGACAAGCTGGCTCTGGTGTTCATCACCTCCCAGGCTACCGTGGTGAAGGGTGAGGCTCCCGAGGGCGCCTTCGCCGAGACCGTGTCGGGTATCGCCGTGCTGGTGGAGAACGCCGACGGCGAGAAGTGCGACCGCTGCTGGATGTACACCACCGCTCCCATCTATGACGGAGAGGGCGAGGATAAGGGCTGCCTGTGCGGCCGTTGCCACAAGGTGGTCTTTGGCGCGTAATTCCATACACCTATGAAAAAAGGGGGCATCTTCCCGTGAGATGTCCCCTGTTTAGGCTTTTTCGGTTCTTTCTTATCTTCCCACAGGAGGTCACGATCATGTCTTTCGGACAGACCTACATCCGCGCGACGACCGCGTACAATACCTTTGAAAACCACGTTCCCGCCTACTGCTTCCGCCGCGAGGTGACCGTTTCTGACGAAACTACAGCGACCCTGAAGGTGGCGGTCTGCGGCATCTACGAGCTGTACCTTAACGGCCGTCGGCTGACCAGGGGGCTTCTGTCCCCCTACCTCTCCAACCCCGAGGATCTGGTGTACTATGACGAGTACGAGATCACTCTGCAAAAGGGTGCCAACGCCGTAGGCCTGATCCTGGGCAACGGCTTTGTGAACAACCCCGGCGGGCATATCTGGGACTTCGACAAGGCCTCCTTCCGCTCCTCTCCCAAGATGGCCTTGGAGGTGGTTGGCGGAGACGGCACTATGCTTCTGGAGGGGGATACCTCCTTCAAGGTGGCACCCTCCCCCTTTTTGTGGGACGATTACCGCTTCGGCGAGTGCTATGACGGCCGCCGCGAGGCCGAGCTGGAGGGGTGGACGCTCCCCGGCTTTGACGATGGTGATTGGGCGTTTGCCATGCCCGCCGAGACCCCCACGGGAGAACTGCGGGTGGCGGATGTGGCCCCCATCACGGTAGAGCGGGAGATCGAGCCCGTGGCTGTTTTCCCTTGCGGGGACGGCTTTATCTACGATTTCGGCGAGAACAACGCGGGCGTGTGCCGCTTGACGGTCAAGGGTCGGGCGGGGCAGAGGATCGAGATGCGCTTCGCCGAGGCTTTGAAGGATGGAGATATCCGTCTGGATAACGTCTGGTTCGTCCGCGAACACTGGGAGCGGGACAAGGAGATCGTCCATCTGGACACCTACATCTGTA
>JAZNUO010000136.1:0-54201 GCA_045592305.1 Eubacteriales bacterium
CCCACAAAGGAAACCGCGCCCCAGTCCGCCGCACCCTACCGCATGGTGGGTGAGGTATTCCACTCCTACGTCATTGTGGAGCAGGGCGACCGTATGCTGCTCATCGACAAGCACGCCGCCCACGAGCGCATCATTTTTGAACAGCTCAAGGCTAACATGAAGGACAAGGCGGTGGAGTCCCAGCTACTCCTGCTCCCCATCGAGATCATGCTCATGAGCGAGGAGGTGGGGCTTCTGGACACCTACCGCGCAGAGCTGGAAGCCGTTGGATTTACTTACACCTGCCTCCGCAACACCGTCCGTGTGGACAGTATCCCCAGCGGCATCGAGGCGGGTGCCGTCCCCGATATGCTGGCTACCGTTGCCGAGCAGCTCAAGAGCGGGGTGGACACCGCCAAGATCACCCGCGACATCCTCTTTGAAAAGGCCCTCTACCAAGCCTCCTGCAAGGCCGCCATCAAAGCGGGACGGGACTATCCCCCCGAGCATATCGGGTGGCTGGTGGACAAGCTCATGGAGATCCCCGATATTACCTTCTGTCCTCACGGTCGCCCCGTGGCTATGGAGATGAAGAAAAGGAATATCGATCATCAGTTTGAGAGGTGCTGACAAAAGATACAAAGGGATGAGGAGAGTCACATGAGCTTATCGTACGGGTGTTAACTCTTTCGTGCCGGAGAGCGCCTTTTGAAATCGGCATCCGGATAGTGAATTGCTATCACCTCTCCTCATCCGTCACGCCTTCGGCGTGCCACCTTCCCCGCTGGGGAAGGCAAAGAACGTGGTCCCATCACCGCACCGAAAAAACAAAAATGAAATATCGACCGGATATTACAATAACTTTTTTTAAAAGTTCTTGAGGGGTTTGGGGAACTTCTTTCAAGAAGTTCCCCAAGCGTTCTCTCGTACTTAAATACAAAACGGCCTCACATTGCATTGTGACAAGCCAAGAAAGAGGAACCGATGTTTACGATTCTCGCAACCGACGGACGCGCCCGCAGAGGCGTGCTCCACACCGTTCACGGTGACATCCAGACCCCCGTTTTCATGAACGTGGGCACCTGCGCCGCCATCAAGGGCGGCGTATCCACCATGGAGCTGCTCAATGACGTGGATTGCCAGGTCGAGCTCTCCAACACCTACCACCTCCACATCCGCCCCGGCGACAAGCTCATCTACGACATGGGCGGCCTCCACAAATTCATGAACTGGCCCAAGCCCATCCTCACCGACAGCGGCGGATTTCAGGTGTTCTCCCTTTCCTCCCTCCGTAAGATCACCGAGGAGGGGGTGAGGTTCGCCTCCCACGTGGACGGCAAGCGCATCTTCATGGGTCCCGAGGAGAGCATGCAGATCCAGTCTCACCTCGCCTCCACCATCGCCATGGCCTTTGACGAGTGCATCGAGAACCCCGCCCCCTACCAGTACGTCAAGCAGTCCTGTGAGCGTACCGTCCGCTGGCTGGAGCGTTGCCGCGCCGAGATGGATCGCCTCAACAGCCTCCCCGAGACCATCAACCGCAACCAGATGCTCTTCGGCATCAATCAGGGCGGCACCTACGAGGATCTCCGTATCGAGCATATGCACCGGATTTCCGAGATCCCCTGCCAGGGCTACGCCATCGGCGGTCTGGCCGTGGGCGAGGCCACCGAGGAGATGTACCGCATCATCGACGCGGTGGAGCCCCACATGCCCAAGGATAAGCCCCGCTACCTCATGGGCGTGGGCACCCCCTGCAACATCCTGGAGGCCGTCCACATGGGCGTGGATTTCTTCGACTGCGTCATGCCCTCCCGTAACGCCCGCCACGGCAATTTGTTCACTTGGGAAGGGAAGATCAACCTCCTCAACGAGAAGTATATGCGGGATCCCCGCCCCATCGGCCTGACCTGCGACTGCCCCACCTGCAAGAGTTACTCCCGCTCCTACATCCGACACCTCATCAAGGCCAAGGAGTCCCTGGGTATGCGCCTGGCCGTCACCCACAACCTGTACTTCTACAACAACCTCACCCGCAAGATCCGCGAGGCTCTGGAGGGAGGCTACTTCGAGAGCTTCTACCAAAAGTACCGCCTGATCCTCGGCGAGCGTTGCCCCGACTAAGTAAGATACGCGCCGAGCAAGCTCGGCAGATACAAAGATACAAAGATACAAGATACAAAGATATTAGATAAGCTGAACCCGAGGCATATCTTATATCTCGTATCTTGTATCTCGTATCTTGTATCTCGTATCTTGTATCTCGTATCCCGACTCAACTATCCGAAAGGAGTATCCCTATGTCTGTCCGCGCCATCATCTTCGACAAGGACGGCACCCTCCACGATACCGAAGAGGTCTACATGCAGGCATGGAAGCCTTCCGCCGAGGTGGAGATGCTGGCGCGGAGGAAGCTGGATCGTCTCATGGATATGGTTCCCCTGCCGGAGGGGGAGGATTGACCGTCGCCCCTGATAGGGAGAGCGGCTCACCGTCTCCCCCGGAACACCGCCAACGGTACGTTCCGTCGGCGGTATTTTTTTGTGAAAAGACCAAACCAAATCCCCCCATTTGCACACGATATAGATGAACCCCATCTTCACCCAACCGTTGAGCCGCATACAACCAATGGTTTCTTGACAAACGGCTCTGCCCATGCTATACTGAGAGCAAGGAAAAACCATTCACTCTGCCTACGAAAGGATCATTCCATGAAAAAGAAACTTCAGGACAGTACCGCCTATTTCTACCAGAAGGACATCCTGCGCCCCATCGGTGCGGTGTTGCTCCCCCTCGGTCTCGTTGTGCTCTATTTCGGTTGGAGCTATATCTCCTACATATTCGGCGCTATGGCCGTCCCCGCGGGGTTGATTCTGTTCATCGTCGGCGGGGCAAAGCACATATCCGACAATGATGTGGCCGAGCTGATGGATCACGCCATGCTGGACTATGACAAGGCGGTCACGGATATGGTGGGGTACGAGCGTATCGTCCTCAAGCAGCCCGCGCCCTTTGAGATTTCGGCCTACAGCTTCGGCAGTGAGGCCTCCTGCTTCAAAAAGGGCAAGAACGGCACCCCCGTCTCGGATCAGTATACCCGCACCCATATCTTCTACACCAAGGACACCGTGATCGTGGTGGGACGCTCCCTCTCCCTGACCCGACTCAATGAGACCGACGGCGGGGGCATCACCGACTTTTGCGAGCACCTGACCCTTTCGGGCATCCGCTCCGCCGCGCTGGAGCAGTACGAGACCGCCGTCACCCTCACCAATACGGGCAAAACCATGACCGTCAAGTGGTGCGAGCTGGTGCTGACGGGGGAGGAGGGGGAGCTTCTCCGCGTCCCCGCCAAGAACGATATGGATGCCTCCAATTTTGTGGACGACATCAACCGCCGAAGCGCTCGGGGGGCTTGATGTGTTCATCGGAAGCACCCGCTTCCGATTCTTTTCCTTCCAAAACAAAACCCGTTACCGACGGCTCTTCTGTCGGTAACGGGTTTTGTGCTTATGTCATAGAGCTTTTTTTGGGGGGAGCTTTGCCTCCGCCGCGGGCAGAAACCGCGCGAAATATGTCGGAAGCCTCACCCGAACAGGGAGAAGAAGCGCTCCAGAAGTCCCAGATGCTCGAAAAGGATTTTGCACCCCATGAGGATGAGGACGATGCCGCCCACAAGCTCGGCCTTGGATTTGAACCTTGCCCCGAACAGATGCCCGACGTACACGCCCACCGCCGACAAAGCGAAGGTAATGACACCGATCAGGGTCACGGCGGGAGCAATAGTCACCTCCAGAAACGCGAAGGTAACACCCACCGCTAAAGCGTCGATGCTGGTGGCCACCGCCATGGGGAGCATGGCCTTGGGGGAGAAGGAGCAATCGCAAGCCTCGGCACCTCCGAAGGACTCCTTGATCATGTTGGCGCCGATGAGACCCAGCAGGACGAAGGCGATCCAGTGATCCACCTGCTCGATGTAGGCGCGGAAGCCGCGAGCCAGGAAGTAACCCAGCACGGGCATAGCGGCCTGAAATCCGCCAAAGTACAGACCCGTAATGACGGCGTGTCGGAATCTCAGCTTGGGAGCGGACAACCCCTTGCAGATGGCCACAGCCATGGCATCCATGGACAGACCGACGGCCAATATGAATAACTCTAAAAGAGACATGGAAACCTCCGAATATGGTTTGGTAGATCCTATTGTTACGCGGAAAGTAATTATACCACAATCGGCAGGCTTTGTCAATTATTTCCGGGAAAACATCCTGCGTCAAATATGAAAGAATTTCCGATGCCTCAGACCGTGTGACGGATGCCCGCGTTATAATGTTTTTTTGTGAGCCGTACGGGAGATCGAAGTCCTCGCTTCGCTCGGGGCAAGCTGCGCCAAGAAAGCAGAAATGAGAGCCTTACTTGCAGCTTGCAGGTTTCTCTTACCGAAACAAATCCTCAAAAAAGCAAGAGCACCGTATTCGCGGTGCTCTTGCTTTTTTGATGAAGCGGACGATGCAACGTCCGAACTATTTGCCATATTTTCAATTTCTTCAGTTGTAGGTATATCGATTGGCTTATCATCGAAGGTGAGGAACACCTTGATGTAATCGTCATAAACGAATATCGCTTTGACGAGACCGTCAATCAAACGTTCCTTGTTTTTCTCAAACCTCAAATCGAGATTGCGGAACTTATGCAGTGTGAACAGGATGAAATCCTTTGTGATTTTTGGTTTCTTGTCTTCTTCCACCTTGATATTCCACTTGATTTTTTCTTCCTCTGCCTCAAGCTCCTCCAAGCGTGATTTGGTCGTGCGAGTGACAACGCCCTTTTCGATAGCCTTCATAATGTTGTCAATTGAGGATTGAACCTCTTTGAGTTGAGCCTCAAGCGCAAGAATCATTTCATCGTCCTCGTTTAAGAGAGCCATCACGTCATCTGCCATATCACTGAGAAGCTTATCGTTATTCAGCCAAGCGGATATCTGCTCGATGACCTTGTCCTCGATCCAATCCTTGCGAATTGCCTTGCGGTCACATTCGTGGCGTTTGGCACTGGCACATTTGTAATAGCGGTATATCATGCCATTTGGTTTGTTTGCGCTATCGCCGACAAACATGGAATTGCATGTTCCGCAGAACAGCTTGGTTGTGAGTAAATATCTCTCGGGCGCTTTCGCTTTGCCCGTTGCATGCTTGTTTTGTTTCATACGAATGGCAACCCTTTCAAAAATGTCTTTGGAAACGATAGCAGGGATGGCGTTAGGAACTACGATCTCCTTGTATGCGTACTCGCCAATATATCTGCGGTTGGCAAATATACGTGCAAGGGAGTTTTTATTGAATCGATTGCCCTTGGACGTGCGGATGCCTCTTGCATTCAGATCTTCAACAATGTCGGTAATGGACTCGCCACCTGCGTATCTGCGGAACATCTCGATTACAAGCGGAGCTTTTTCGGGATCGGGCTGATAATGCTGTTCCTCGTCTATCATATAGCCGAAAGGAATATTGCCACCGTTAAAGCGGCATTTGAGAGCATTCTCGGTCATACCACGCGATACCTTCTCAGCCAGATCAGCGGAATAGTATTCAGCCATACCTTCAAGAACGGACTCAAGAATGATACCTTCCGCACCCTCGGAGATGGATTCGGTAGCGGAAACGACCTTGACATCGTTCTTACGCAGCATCGCCTTGTACCTTGCCGAATCGTAACGGTTACGAGAGAATCGATCGAGCTTCCAAACGATAACCACATCAAAGCCCTTTTTCGCACTGTCCTTTATCATTCGCTGGAATTCAGGGCGGTTATCCGTTTTGGCAGAATATGCCCTGTCAATATACGTTCCGACAATATCGATTCCATTCTTCTTGGCATACGCTGTGTTCTCACGAAGCTGCCCCTCAATGGATTCCTCACGCTGATTGTCCGAAGAATAGCGTGCATAGATTACACCTCTCATCACTTCGCCTCCTTCCTGCCTTAAGTGTGACCATTATACCATGAAGCAAAAATGCTTGCTTGCAAGGGCATTTTTGCAAAGCCGTCAATAACGCATGTGCGCAACGCGCACACAGGGCGAAGCCCAAAGACTTGTCTCGCAAGGCTTTATGCGTGTATTATACCATACAAATCTGGATTTGTCAACGAAAACTCCAAAAATATTATATAGAATTTTCAAGCAACACAACTTCCTTGTATTAAATAGCAAATCAAATATTGCATTGCAGTAGTCAAAGAAAAGCAAAAAAGTATTTTTATTTTAGAAAAAGGTCTGGACTTTCGCAACCTTCTGTGGTATTGTTGTGTGCTAACAGGAGGTACGGACTATGAAAAGCATGATAAAAGAGTTATGGCGAGGAAATATTATGCCGCCCGAGGACAGCAGACACAACACCCCCGAGATGAAACAGCTATTGGAATACATTAGTCGGCACAACGATGACTTGCAAAAAACAATGACGGACGAGCAAAAAGAGATATTCGAGAAATTCAACGACTGCTGGAGCGAGTATGCAAGTCTCTCTGATGAAGCGTTGTTCGAGTATGCTTTCAGATTAGGCGCACAACTGATGCTTGAAACACAGTTGCAACTCAATAAAGAGGGGTAACTGCAATGCTAAAATCAACTTTTCTTAAATCAGTTGGGCGGCGCATTGCGAAAGCTCGCACAGATAAAGGATATAGCCAAGCAACGCTTGCCGAAAAAGCCAATATTTCAGTCAGCCATTTGAGTAATATCGAGCGCGGGAGAAAAAGCCTAAGTGCCGAAGTCTTACTTAAAATTGCCGAAGCCTTGCAAATGTCGGCAGATGGCATATTGTTCACCGATATTCCTCAAGTACATAAAGAAGTGGAAAGTCAAATAGACGTCAACCTCAATAATTGTACTGTAAGAGAGAAAGAATTTATACTTAAGCTCATCAAGGATATAGGTGCATTTATTACCGAGATTAAGACGGAACTTTAATAACCCAAAGGAGATACGAGTCAGTATTTTGATTCGTATCTCTGTTTTTTATAATTCATATAGTCCATAGGCTATATCATAGTCTGGGGATTATTTTCTTTTTAACTGATATTTGATACAATAATAGCAAGCATAAATATATTCATCTTATCGTGATAAAATAATTAGGTAGAAGGAGGATGATAGAATATGAGAAAAATAACAACTGAAATAATAAAATCATTCAATGACTATCTGATTAACGAGGAAAAGGCGGCGGCAACCGTCAACAAGTACCTGCACGATGTAGGAGAATTTCAAACATGGCTTGGCGAGCAGGAGCTATGTAAAACAGCAGTTCTTGCATACAAGTCATACCTTTGCGAGCATTACGCCCCTGCAAGTGTCAATGCCGCGCTTTCTTCACTCAACAGCTTTTTCGATTTTATGGAGTGGTATGATTTGAGAGTGAAAAATCTCAAAATTCAAAAGCAGATCTTTGCCTCCACAGACAAGGAATTGACCAAAGCCGAATATGACCGCCTTTTGCAAGCGGCAAAGCAGAAGAAAAACGAGCGCTTGTATCTCTTAATGCAGACGATATGCTCCACGGGAATCCGTGTATCCGAGGTGCGCTACGTTACTGTCGAGGCAGTGGTGTGCGGTATTGCCGAGATCAACTGCAAGGGCAAGCGCAGACAGGTATTTTTGCCGAAGCAGCTTTGTCAGATCTTAAAGCAATATATTAAGGAGCAAAAAATAAAAAGCGGCGCCGTGTTCGTAACGAAGAACGGCAATCCGCTTGATAGATCAAATATTTGGAGTGATATGAAAAAGCTATGTAAGACGGCGAACGTGTCGGAGAAGAAGGTCTTTCCCCACAATCTCCGGCATCTTTTCGCACGCACTTATTACAGTTTGCAAAAAGACATCGTACGCTTGGCTGATATCCTCGGTCACAGTAGCGTAAACACAACGAGAATATACACGATGGAAACCGGCGAAGTTCATCGTAGACAGATTCAAAAATTAGGGCTTTTACGGTGTTAATATAGCTTAATAACAATACACCACATAATTTTCGTTATGTGGTAAACAAAAGGCAATATACATAAAAATAGGGCGTTCGGTTAAGAACGCCTTTTAGACCAATGAAATCAAAATTTTCATTGGTCGCCTTTGCTATGCCTGTTTTTGTAAATTTTCATCGATTTATGGGGTTAAAACGATGTTAACAATTGACATATATACTTATTTATGATATAATCTAATGTGAGAAATTGTATTACTCACCACATAACGAAAATTATGTGGTGTGAATACATCAACAAAAAAAGGAGATAAATGCTATGTCACAAATGGATTTCAACAACAATTTCTTCAACGAGGACATTCCCCCTATCGTAAACTCAAGTGAGCCTCATATGGCTTGTTTGTTTTTGCTCGATACATCCGGTTCTATGGGCTTTAAAGCAACCGACGGCGTTGTTCCGATTGATGCGCTCAACGATGCAATGAACAGATTTAAGGCACAGGTATGTCAGGATGACAAGACCTCCGATATTTTGGATGTTGCTATCGTAGAGTTCAATAATAGCATTAATGTTATTCAGGACTTCTCGCCCGTTGAATATATGCAGCAGGTGAATCTTACCGCACGCGGAGGCACGTATATGGCTCCCGCTATCGAAAAGGCTATCGAGATGGTTGACGAGCGTTCTCGCTTCTACAGAAGAATGGGAACAGAACCCTACAAGCCTTGGATCGTTATGATTAGTGATGGTGCACCGTTGGATAATATCAGCGATGTTTCCGCAAAGCTCACTTCACTTTCCCAGTCCAACAAGCTCGCATTTTGGTCTTTGAGCCTTCCCGGTGCTGACAATAAGGTTCTGCACGAACTGTCCGGAGCAAGAGTTTTGAATCTGATTGAATACAATTTTGCAGGCTTCTTTGATTGGGTAAACAAGAGTATGAGAGCAGTTTCCGAGAGTTCTCCCGGAGAAAAGGTTATGCTGCCTCCTGCAAATGAAGCAATTACTCTCGATCAGTTAGGATAATAGAGCTATGATGTATTCATACGGAACAACACAACAAGGTCCATATCACGTTCAAAAAAATATTGTCTGTCAAGATTTTCATTACATAAAGAAAGTATCCGAGGATTGCGTGATCGCCGCAGTTGCTGACGGCTTGGGAAGCGAATCTCATTCGGACGTGGCTTCAAAAATTGCGGCAACCGAGTCCGTTGAATATTGTTTTGCCAATCTTCCGCCTGAATTGACCGAAGAAAATGCTTTGCAAATGATTTCGGATGCTTTTATGCACGCATTACAAAAAATCACGGATGAAGTTGCAAAAGAAAACGGCGATATCAATCAGTATGATACCACACTGTGCCTTGCTATCTATAAAGGAAGTAACGTATATTTCGGTCAATCGGGAGATAGCGGAGCTATCGTTTTATGTAAAGACGGACATTACGAGGGCATAACAAAACAGCAGCGTGACGAAAACGGTTGCGTTTTTCCGCTTGCTTTCGGCAAAGAAAAATGGGTGTTTGGTTCAAAATCCGATGTCGCAAGTTTGCTGCTTGCTACCGACGGAATGCTCGAAATTTTCTTTCCCGTACTCTTACACTCGGAAAAGGTAAACATTTACGTTGCTTTGGCGCAATTCTTCATGGATAATATATCCTTGAAATTTGATGAAGCCGGAGAGCAAGCCGTTGGGGAGAAAATGACCGCTTTTGTGCAGAATATTCCCGAAAAGCAGGTCAATGATGATAAAACGGTGCTCGTTGTCGTGAATGATTCAATCAAACCCGAGCATTTGGAGGACTCCTATTATCAAGTTCCAAATTGGGCAGAGCTTCAAAAGAAACGCCAAGAGGAATTTAACCGTCTTGCGTATCCTCATTTGTATGCGAAAGAAAAAGCGGAGGAAGCCAAAACGGCTGAAACTTCTACATCCGAAGCAACCGAACAATCAGACGAAGCAAACAACACTTCCACGGAAACCGCAAAATCCGAAGAAACAAAAAACGAGAAAAAGGATGACGGCGTAGACAAAGTCATTCCATCCGATACCGAAACAATCGAAGAAAAGGTAGAAGACAAAAAAGAAGCCTCGGGAGAAAAATCTCCGAAGATCCTTCAACAGATCACCTCTATTTTCAAACCTAAAGCAAAGAAGGAATAATTGCTATGACCTACTATGGTGCTAATAGAAAAACGTATATATTAGACGACATACCGATAAAAAAAGGCGGAGAGGGCGCAATTCACACGGTGTCGGGCAAGTCAAATCTACTTGCAAAAATTTATCTCGCGCCCGCAAAATCTCCCGAACTAAAAGAAAAGATCTCTTTGATGGTGAAGAATCCCCCCCGTCAGGATATTCTTGACCAGATCGCTTGGCCAATTGATATCCTTTCTGATGCAGGAGGAAACTTTGTTGGTTTCGTTATGCCCAAGCTGTCGATTGACGTAGAGCTTGGCGACGTATATAAATACCCTGCCAAAAAGAAAGTAACTCTCACGGGAGAGCAAAAGGTTATCATTGCGATAAATATCTGTCGCGTTATTTCCGCAATTCATGACTTGGATTACGTATTCGGTGATTTTAATCCTTGTAATATCGGCGTTAATTTGACCAACGGACACGTGGCTTTTCTTGATACAGACTCTTATCATATTACCGACAAGGCAAGAGGCAAGACATATCGTTGTAACGTGTGCTTGAACGGTTACGTTGCTCCCGAACTGATTAAGAAGTGCAAGAACACGGGATACGCGCAAGCTCCGCTTCCTACGTTCACAAAGGAAACAGACTTGTTCTCCCTTGCTATTCATATTTTTAAGCTTTTGATGAACGGCTTTACCCCCTATAACGGAATTCCTGAGAATGAGCGTTCTTCAACGGCTTCTCCCGGTGTTGGTAACGCTGCAATAGAAATGGATCACTATTGCTTTAAGGCAGGCAATAGACCTTTGAGCGTTGCCGTTTTGCCTTTGCAAGCGTTTCCCAACGATGTGCAAAATCTTTTTACAAGAGCTTTTGACGAAGGACATCGTAATCCAAGCAAGCGTCCCACGGCAAAGGAATGGGATGCGGTACTTACAAATTACCATTCAAATTTGAAGCAATGTAATGCCAATCCGATGCACCACCACTATAAAGGGTTGCAAACTTGTCCCTATTGTGAAGCTGATCAGAGATACAATTTCACAATGAGTATGAGTTCTGTTTACGGAACATCATCCGGCGCGCCTTCTTCGGGACAGATGAGCTTTTCTACTCCTATGACTCCTCCGCCCACTCCTCCCTCGGGTTCTTCTTATACAAGCTCGTCGTATAACTCATCGGGTAACGGTCAGTATTCGGGAACTGTTTTGTCGGGTAGCGGTTCTTCTACGAGAGTATCTCAAAGAAGCTCCAACGGCTTTTCGAGGAAAATGCCCAAGGCAATCATTATCAGTGTTCTTGCCATCGTTCTTGTAGTCGGAGGATATTTTGGTATTACTACTGCTATCAATAACAACAAGATTGAAAAAGTTGAAGCACTGATCGCAGATCTTCCTACCAACCCCGATTATTATATCGATTATCATCAGGAAATCGTAGAAGCATATGCGGCATACCAAGAGCTGAACGATAAACTTCAAGATAAAGTGGAGAATGCCAACAAGCTTTTCACTTGTATGGAAAGTCTTGAAGTAGAAGAAGCCTATGAAATGCAACAGAATTTGCAATTCACAGAAGTGATTGGCGGATATGCTGTAAGTATTAAAAGTGATCGCACCTCCAAATTAAGTGGTAAAGTTGAAATTCCTTCAACATATAGAGGAAAGCCCGTTACTTCAATTCCAACGAATGCATTTTTGAATTGTTCAAACATAACTTCAATAATAATTCCCGACAGTGTCATTTCTATAGGTAGTGGTGCCTTTGGTGGATGCACTTCATTGAAAGAAATAACGATTCCTTTTATAGGATATGAAATGTCTCCTGAAAATCCAAGATGGGCAGTCTTTGGTTTTATATTCGGAGATGGTGAATACAATGATGACAATATGAACAGAGAGGATAAAGTATATAAGACCAGTGGAACAAGCGGTTTCACCTCACAAATTTCTGAAGGGTCGGGCGGATATTTCTATTTCACCATTCCTAAAAGTCTAAAAAAAGTCACAGTTACCCTCCAAACTAATATTCCGAATTATGCGTTTAACAACTGTGATTTATTAGAAAATGTTGTTTTTGTTAATGATTTGAAACAAATTGGTAACTATGCTTTTTCAGGATGTACCAATCTCTCGCAATTTAACATCAATTACGGCGTTGAATCAATTGGAATTGGTGCATTTATGAACTGCCGCGCGTTCGATACCATAGATATCCCCAATAGTGTAACATCAATAGGACGAGAATCGTTTGTTGGTTGTTCCAAGATTACAAACATTATAATTCCTGATAGTGTTAAATCTATAGGTAGTGGTGCATTTGGCGGATGCACTTCATTGAAGGAAATAACCCTTCCCTTTGTTGGTAGTGATAGTTCTCCTGAAAATCCAAGATGGGCAGTCTTTGGGTATATATTTGGTGATGGTAATTATGATGACGATAACAACATGCAAAAAAGTGATAAAATATATAAGACCAGCGGAACAAGCGGTTTCACATCACAAGTTTCGGAAGGATCTGGATATTTTTATTACGCTATCCCAAAAAGCCTAAAAAAAGTTACCATCACCCTTCAAACGAACATACCCAATTATGCATTTAACAACTGCGATTTGTTAGAAACTATTACATTTATACAACCAACAAAAACGATTGGAAATTATTCGTTTGGCAATTGCTCCGAACTTAAAATGTTTTCCATGTCATCATCATTAGAAAGCATTGGCAATGGCGCATTTATGAATTGTGCACGATTTTCAAATATTGTTATCCCCGATGGCACCATTTCAATTGGAGAATATGCTTTCTGGGGGTTGGTTAATGTAACTAACGTTATTGTACCGAATTCCGTAAAAAATATCGGTTCAGGTGCGTTTTGTCAATGTAGTTCGTTAGAGGAAATAACTTTACCGTTTATTGGTAAAAATTCCAATCCTGATAATCCCCGATGGGCAGTTTTGGGATATATTTTTGGTGATAATGATACGGATGATACAATGGAAAAAAGCTCCAAAATATACAAAACAAGCGGAACCAACGGTTTTACATCTCAGGTTTCGGAAGGATCAGGATATTTCTATTATGCTATTCCTAAAAGTTTGAAAACTGTAAGAGTAACTTCTCAAACAAAAGTTCCAGATTGCGCATTTAATAATTGTGATTTGCTCGAAACAATTATCTATTCTTCCATCGTGTCTAAAGGTGAGAATTCATTTGCAAATTGTCCTGCAAACATCATTGAAGGAAACTAACTAAGCATACACGAGGCAACTATGAACAATCAGATTAAGCAAGATATTCTTACGATTGAGAGCAAAATCAAAAGCTTACATCAAACTTATTTGAATTTGAAGGTGCTTGAGGGCACTCACGCGCAAAAGCTTTCTTCGGATCAGCAAAAGGTTGATAATGCTTTTCAAGCGGCTCAGCAGAATATCAAAAACATTCAAAGAAATTATCAAAACAGAATAGAAGCAGACAAGGATTTTCTTGCCGAGCTTACGGCGATGGTGTCGCAGTTGCCTCCAAAGTACACAAAGGAGTACAAGCCCGGTTTTGCAACGTGTCCTCAATCTATCAACATGAATCACATTCGTGTTTTCTATGAAATGGTTATTGAGGACACGGCAGAATCCTTTAACAATCGCCTTTGGAAAAAGAACGGTTACTACGATTGGAAGCAAATGACGCTTGACTTTATGCATATGGTAGAAGAAGCGGAATTGTATTTGCAACGAGATATTCAACTTGCAGTACAGGCTTCCAATCGCGATGTTCAGCAAGCACAGCAAGCCGCAAACAATGCCCGTCAGCAAGGCAACACCAATCATCAAATGCTTGAGCAAGGACAAAAGCAATTGTTTAACGCCGAGGTGCAAAAGCTTCAGCGTGAAAGACAAGCGTTTCTTTCAAGTGAGCTTGTGCTTGGCTTTGACCGCCGCGTGAGCAGTTCTTTGGTTGATACTGGCGGTGTTAAAGCGGATTGGTCAAATTACAATGCCAAGCGAGCAATTGCAAAAGGCATTACCATTGGTAGCATCTCACAGGAGATCCATGCGGAGTCTGTTTCCTTAACCGATCAATTGGAAAAGGCAATCAAATGCTTTCATTCTATGCCGCAGCTTGGTTCTGCGGTTGGTGAGGTTGAATACACAGATGACAATGCTTTGCCGTGTAAAGATGAGCGAGAGAAAAGCCGCCGCTCCTTTGATGAAAAAGGCTGGCGCTCGTTTGGTTTGCTGAAAAAACGTTCAAATGTGTTCGGTTACGAGGATGAAGAAGATAAAAAAGAACCTCCGAAAGAACGCTTTGCAGAATTCTACACTCCGTACACATTACCGTTGACCAAGAATTTTAGACTATACTATGCCAACGGCGGTAAAAAAAGCAACGCTGTGGCAGAGGAAATTCAAAGTATTGTTCTCAAAAAACTTCGCGGATATCCTACCGATAGCGTGCGTACATACTTTATCGATCCCGTCAGCCGTGGCATCAATCTCGGTGTACTGAATACTTCAAAAGAGAAAAACGAAGAAATCGGAATTGGTTTATACAATTCCAAGGACGATATTCGTTTAGCTCTGAAAA
Source organism: Eubacteriales bacterium (assembly GCA_045592305.1). GTDB lineage: Bacteria > Bacillota > Clostridia > Oscillospirales > CAG-272 > CAMEON01. The sequence goes on from JAZNUO010000136.1 coordinate 14,699, forward strand.
AGCTGGAAGCGCATATTGATGATACCGTATCTAAGCTTGGTAAGTTTTCGTCCGTTAAAGAATATAACCGAAGCAATAAAACGCCCATTGAGGAAACGATGCTGGTCATATTCGACTTCCCGGAAAGCTTCAGTCAGGATTCCTTGGAGCTTTTGAATACCATTATCAAAAACTCCGACAAATGTGGAATCGATATTATCCTCTCGTCTGAATACGCAGCGCATTATCTTAGTCTAAATGACAACGCTCCGCGTTTTGATTGGTCTATCTATTTGAAAGAAAAGTGGACGTATATCACCCGTATGGGCGATAGGTTTATGCTTTCTGAAGATGGACACCATTATAACAACTACGAGCTTTGTACGCTAACTAATGAGCAAAGAGCTTTTATTGATACATATCGCAAGGTGTATGCCGACAGTCTGAAGATAGACAACAAATTTTCACACGTATTCAACTCTCCGCAACAAACGGCATACAAGGATGCTACAAACGGTATCGTATTGCCCGTTATGATTAGGAACGAAAAGAAGGGTGAGATTTGCGATTTCGTTATTGGAGCAAATGCTAATTCGACTCATGCTTTGATTACCGGTAGCACCGGTTCGGGTAAATCTTCTTTTTTGCATATGCTGATCACCTCTATTCTGCTAAACTATCATCCCGACGATGTGGAATTTTGGATGATCGACTACGGTAAGGTAGAGTTTGCTCAATATGCAACTAATCGCCCGGCATCTATACGTTTTCTTTCTACCGAAAGAAGTGAGGAATTTACGTTCTCGTTCCTTGATTACATGAAAGCCTTTTTCGAGCATAGGGCAGATTTGTTTGCAAAAGAAGGTGTAAACGACATCAAAGCGTACCGTGCAAAATGCGGAAGATTAAGTATGCCTCGCGTAATCTTGATGATAGACGAGTTCCATATTATGACGCAACAGGTTCAGCAAGATATTCGCTATAAGAATCTTCTCGAAAACTCACTGACAGACTACCGTAAATATGGTTTATCCTGTATTTTTAGCAACCAAACGCTTTCTGCATTAAACGGGTTGAGTGATACGGGTAAGAAGCAGATCAAAAAGCGTATAGCGATGATGAACTCTCTTGATGAAATGAAGTTAACCCTTGATGTTCAAAACGACAACTATTCGGAAGAAATGATACACCGAATGGAAAGAACAACAACGGGTGAGCTTTGGTGTAAGGAACAGATATCGGACAGAGATTTCACCATCAATCAATTTATGGCGGTTTACATTGACGATAAAGAGCGTAACGCCGTGTTAAATTCTATTGTATCGCGTTCTGTCGTTCCGCAAGTTGATTGCGAGGTTCACGTTATAAATGATGCGAAGCGTGAGGAAATATCGATAAGAGATCTTTGCTCAAGAATATCTTCAATGCAAAGTAATCGCATAACGCCTATACACATGGGTGTACCTGTAACCATTGAGCGAGAATTCCACTTTAATATGGAATCGAGATATAACCACAATGTTTTGGTTCTTGGCAGAGATTTGGAGTTGTCACAAGGGCTTGTTGAGGTATTGATGGCAAACATCTATGCGCAGGGCGATGCCAAACTTCTTGTGTTTGCGGATCAAATGGATGACATTTATCAGAATCTTCAAGATAACGGAACTTTTGATAAATACAATAACATTGAAGTTCTTGATAATACAAGTGACATTTGTATAAAGGTCAACGAGCTCTATAATCAAATCAAAGCTAAAAAGATTTTACGGCAAAAAACATTTATTCTTTGGTTGGGATATCCCGATATCTTTGATGAGTTTAACGTAAGTCCTTCCAAGAAGGATGTAAAATTTGCAGAAGAATCGGTTAGCGTTCCAAAGGAGAATACGGGTATTGATTTACAGAAAGCATTGCAGGATGAAGAACTGATAGCGATGGCAAAGGCTTTGGATATGCCTCTGGAGGATTTGGTGCGCTCTATGTGTCAGGTGGAAGAACCTGTAGAGATTGTAGACAAAGATGATTATTCTTATAATGCCTGCGATGATGTTAACACGTTGATACAGATGGGAGGAAAATTCAATCTGTTTACCACGATGGTATTTGCTTCTCACAGCGATATTAGAAGAATTAAAGGATTTGATCTCAATACCTTTATTCATAAGATAGCAACATCAATGCCCAAAGAAGAATCTTATGAATGGGGAATGAAGGCGTTTGCCGCAGATCTTGAAGCCAAAACAACCGCTGTCTATTATGACGGCGAAAAAGCAAGAAAATTTAGACCGTATATCATTACATAAGGGAGGATATAAAAATGTCTGACGATTTGACCAAATTAAGTTTGAGTGAGCTCCGTGAGTTCGCCGAGGCACTTGAAACATTTAAAGCGAATATCGAGAAGCGTTGCAATCATATGGAAAACGGAATGAATAGTTGTTCCAAATACATGAAGGATGAAACTTCACAGCAACTTTTGAGAAAGTCCGCACAATCTATTGCAGAGATTAGAGAATGCTTGAATCCTACCACGCTTCTCCTTGAAAAGGTGTATAGAATGATTGATATTCTTACATCAGGATTCTCGATGGGGGTATAACGCTATGGCAGAATTGAATGTAAATGTCAACGATGAAAAAATGGCAGCTTTTTCGGAATATGTTAAGCAATTTGGCAAAGAAACAAAAGCTGACTGTGAAACATTGAAGGCGGCTATGAAAAAATTGCAAAGCGCATCTTCTGATGAAGAGCTGTATCAAACGAGCAAAACTGTTGAAAAAATAGACGATATTATCACAGATGCCCAGCCAACAATCAATCAGCTTTCAAAAAAAATCGACGAGTATGTTGCATTTGTTAGAAGGCTTAAGTTGGCTGCACGCTCATAATCATGGATGTATCAGTAAACGTATCCTTTAGGGAACTTGTTAGATTTCATGGTTTGGCAGATTCTTTTAAATCGGATATTGCCAAAGAATGTAATGATTTAAAAGAGGCACTTGCCAAGTTGAAAGCAAACAGTTCTAATGAGGAAATCGAAGAAATAGAACAATGCGTGAAGCAAGTTGAGGACATCTTGGCGGCTTCAGAAGTTGATCTTCAAAGTCTTGTTCGAAAGATATCTGACTATGAACGGTTTGTTGTTAGATTAAAAATGGCATCGGGAGGATTTTCGTTTGGCAATCACGCTAATAAAGCGCAATCATTTAGATCATCTGTTCCCGATTTGAGGCACACTAATCAATCTTATACGAATGTTAACATCAACGGACAAACGATGTCTGTATATGATCATCCGCAATCCTTGGGAGACCAATTAAAATCCGAACAAGGTAACAATGATTTGAATAAGATTGGTACGTGCTCACTGGTTTCATGTACGAATATTATGAAAATTGGTGGCGTATCGGAAAGCGAGAATTCCATTGTAAAAAATGCAACACAATGGGGATTGTGTTCTCGCTCTGGTGGAACGAATGCTTCTTTTTCGCAATTATCAGAGATTCTAAGTAGATATGGAATTGAAACGGAACGCAGTTCAACACTAACGCCCGAAGGATTGGCAAAGGTTGTTGAGAACGGACACGGCACAATCATTTCTGTTGACTCCAGCATTCTGTGGGGTGAGCCATCTATGAAGATCTTTCCTTCCGTTGACCATGCAATTACTGTTACGAGTGTTGCGAGGAATCCAAGTTCCGGCAAAATAGAAGGTTTCTTTGTCTGCGATAGTGGACGTTGTATGTCGAGTGATGCGAGCAGATTTGTCGATATCAATACAATGAAACGGGCGCACTTTTATGCAAGAAACCATGGAGCAATATATACAAAGAATGTAATTTGGTGAGGTGGCTATGATGACAATAAAAAGCATTGAAATGGCATATGAAGAAATATATGATTTTCTCGATGAAATCGATAGCCATCCTTTAAGCGCGCAAATCTCGCTTCCCATTCCTGACTTGGTAGATGGTGTTTGGGTGGATAAATATTTTGTCTATGAAGATGTTTCTGTTGGTGGTAAGCATATTGCATATTCTCCGGAGTGGATATTCACTTTTAGCGATGGTAGCATTTGTAGTCATACTCATTGTGAAGAGAGCAATTCAACAGTTGAATACAGATTATCTAAATCATTGCAATCAAACATAGTAAATTATATTGAACAGTATAATCGTTTCAAATCCTTGCCTGTTTCTATTTGTGAAGACAAAAACAATGAACAAGATATTATAGTTGATCAATATTTTGAAGCATTAAAAAATATCATACCGAAAGAGATATTAGGGTATTATACGACTTCGTCGGTATTATTAAGAATGTTGAGCAACTAAACGAGTCGGATAAACCAGAACACAAAAAATTTTAACGAGCACATCAGCCTATTGTGCTCGTTAATTCTTTTATTTTTCAACAACCCCAATAACCCTACCGCAGCAATAAATGCTATCGTTCTCGGTCAAAGGAATAGGCTTAAATTTTTCATTATGAGAGATCAGGCACTGGTTACCAAGCTCTTTGATGTAAACGTCACCGTTGACAACGAAGATACCAACTTCGCCAACATCAATGGAGTCACACTTCTCAACGAATACCTTGTCCCCGTCATGGTATGTAGGCTCCATACTGTCACCGCCAACGGAGATAACAAAGTCAGCCTGTTCCGCTTCTGTACTTTCGGGAACGAGCAATTCCTCTGCCAGATCACTGTCAAGGATATTTCCTGTACCGGCAGATGCAGGCATAGCAAACCAATCTATCTTCAGCATTCTCGGCTTGGGCTTTCTTGTCAGCACCGTCACACGTTTATATTCGCTGTCGATCAAATAATCAACAACCTCTTTACCGTGCTCATCAAGGGCGCGGTATTTTTGTAATGTATTCCATTCGGTAGCGGTAGGGCGTTGCGCCATGGACTTGCATCCGATCAGCTCATCCGCAGATACACCGAGCAGGTCGCAAAGCTTTGCCAGCTTATCGCAATCGGGGCGACCGATACCTTTCTCCCAGTTATAGATAACTCTGCCCGAGCTCTCCCCAAGAGCATCAGCGATGTCCTGCTGGGTCATGCCTTTTATATTACGGTACTTCTTTATCTGTTCGCCAATAAAGCTCATACGGATATACCTCCAAGTGTATTACGCATCTATTTTACCATACAAACTTGTATTTGTCAATAGAAACTCCAAAAATATTATATAATCCTATTGACAATACAATATTATTGTGTTATAATAACGAATGCCCAAGTAAATTGTAGTAATCGGTATATATCCATATATATTTGGAATTTCGGTAGCGCTACCGAAAATAGAAAGAGGTGAGATTTTGGAAAAGCGTAAGCGAGGACGTCCGAAGGTAGACACGCACATCACAGAGGGCAATTACAATAACCGCAGACAGGAATTGAATTATAAATATATGTTTGAGGGCAGAGGTGTATTGTTGGATGCTGCCGATGAGATCCCGGAGAGTAATATATTGTATGAGGTGGATGACGCAAATTTTTGTTTTAAGGCTTGTAAGACCGGTATCCTTGAGCAGCTCGGTCGTTTGAGGGTTCAAGATAACGCCGCGCTTGAGGATTGTGTCATCGTTGCGAATTTTGCTATTGCCGCTCTTAAGGCTGGCGTTGGAGTGAAGGAAATCACTGTTGCAATTCGAAAGTTGCGAACAGCGTTGAAGAAATATTGTGCCGATGAAGAAAATGAATTCTTGCGGATGGAATTTCGCAGGGCATTGTATGAGTTAAGAGAATTAGGCGGTGAATGAATATCGGTAGCCGCTACCGAAATTATTTTCTCAATCATTTCGCTACAAATATCAAAAATTGATATGCATGGAAACAAAGAAAAAGCGGTTGGAAAATAGGAATATCTGCAATTTACTCATTTACGGTGTACACCGAGAGAATATGAGCTTTTAGCGATTTTGAGAGAGGCAAACGGTACGTTGCCCGATGAGAGCCTCGCCGTTGGGAAAATCGCAAATAACGCCGATGCAGACCGAGGCTTTTTTGAGCCAAAATGGGGGTGCTTCTCACAGGACGGAAAAACAGGGGGTTTTTGAAAAATATGATTACAGGCATCAAGAAAACGCATAAAACGACCGAGATATATTTTGATGAGGCTGGCGAGTGGACAACGGTCTGCACCTATAACACAAGCCTCAAGAATAGGCTCCTTGCCTTTTCGAAAGAGTACCCGGAGCTATGTAAATTGAAAGACGATGACGAGAACGGCTGGCAACGATTTGAAATCAGCAAGAACTGCTTCACCTACCGCATATCCGCGCCGTACTCCGAGGAACGAAAGGCAACGGCAAGAGCGAAAATGAACGAGCTCAATGCGAAGAAATAAATACCGCAGCTGTCACCTGTCACGCTGTCACACAGTTCAAAAACTGTGATGCAGGAAACAAATAAAAGGCCATCGGCAAAATAGCGTTTCAAAACCAACGTTTGAGTCTCGGATATTTTGCCGCACGCGGCAATGTCACTATTTTTTCTGCTTTCCCGACGCTTGCGTCTGGGGCAAGCATAGCGCGTGGATGTCCACCGCCAAATGGCGGCGCCCACCTCTCACCGTCCCTGCGCTCGCACCGGGACAAAATCGGGCAGAAGCCCGAACCCACTTACCTTTTCTTTGCGGAAAGAAAAGGTAAGCCAAAAGAAACGAAATCAAAAATATAACACCAAGAAAGGAGATTTTAGTTGGGACGATTACAATCAGAATCGATATCTCTTCACGTAACCCCGGAAGAAAAAAAGGCGATGGTTGAACGCATGAAGGAAGCCGTCTCACCATCGATGCGAGCCTTTATTTTGGACATGTGTATGCACGGAAAGGTCATCGTGAATTCAGATCTGCGAGAGCTGAACCAAGAGCTTCGCTATCAGGGAAACAACCTCAACCAGCTCACAAAGCTCTGCCATCAAGGCAGGATCTCTGCGGTCGATCTATCGGAATTGTTATCTCTTTATAGGCAGATTCTTCTTGCGCTCGGAGGTGAAAGCGATGGCGGTAATTGAAAGTATTCCCGAAAAGAATCAGACGCCGAGCGCACAGAAAGGTGTGCTTGATTACTGTATGCAGCCGTCAAAAACGCTCGATGAGGACGAACAGCTCGCATATATTTCGGGATATAATTGTGTGCCGGAGTTAGCAAACGAGTCCTTCCTCGCAACGCAAAAGATATATGGTCACGAACCCGACGGCGTGAGGTTTTATCATTTCGTTCAGTCCTTCAAAATAGGCGAAGCAATCTCACCGCAAGAAGCAAACGATATCGGAATGGAGCTCGTCAAAGGCTTTGAAAAATTCAAAAATCACGAGGCAATCGTCGCCACTCATATAGACAAAGACCACCTCCACAATCATATTGTCGTGTGCAGTTATGACCTTGAAAGCGGTTTGAAATTGCATTATAATCAATTTTTTCTCTCGGACTTACGGCAAAAGAGTGACGAGATATGTCAGGCTCATGGGCTGAACGTTCTCAAAAAATACAATCCGAATGTCAAATCTCAACGCCTCGGCCCCAAGGAATATCGAGCTGCTATGAACGGCAACAGCTGGAAGATGGCTCTGCGAGTCGCAATTGATTTCTGTATGACGAGAGCTACAAACAAGGACGAGTTTCAGCGCGAGATGAAGAAGCTCGGCTACGATATGGTGTGGATACCCGAGCGTAAATATATCACGTACATCTGCCCAACACAAAACGGAAAAGAATGCAGAGTCCGTGATATAAAACTAAACGATGAAAAATATCTAAAGGAGAATATGGAACATGAATTCAGGATCAGGACAGAGTTATATGGACAAGCTCAAGGCTCGGAATATTCCTCCGGCACTGCAAGAAGCGATGGAAGAAACAGCACCGGAGCAGATGGTGGAACAGGAGATTCCGACGGTGCAGATCAGCGCAGAGGAATGGATGAAGCTCAACGAAGCGGTGCGCAGAATGGAGGCTCTGTCAGCGGAGCTGTCGGCACAGAGGGCGGATTTGAAGGCATCAGCGGAGAGTTACGCCACAGTGATGAAGAAGGCGGCAGAGGCGCAGAAAGAGGCAACGGAGACTGCTCTGCGCAAGGTGACGAAGGAAGCTTCCGAACAGGTTGGGAAAGCGAGCGCGAGAGCTTCCGAAGTTATCGACAGAAGAATTCGTCGGGACGAGGCACTGTGGTGGCTCCGTCTCGCTCTCACGGCAGTTTCAATGCTGCTGGTATTGCTCTTATGGGTGTACGTGGGATTGCAAATGTAGGCAGTATCATCGAGGCTGACGGCGAGGAATCCGAGGAAGAAAAGCGCGAGCGAGAAGCAAGGCACGCAGGTGAGGCTGTTGGTGCTGTCGTAGGCTTCGGTATAGGTGCTGTGGTTGAGTTGACGAAACAAAAGCAGATGCCTACCGATGACGTTGACGATGGTGAGGACGAAGGATTTGAAATTACGATGTAAGAAAGGATGATGATATGACTTGGAAAAAGTTTTGGAAGCGTGTAAATGCTCTGATTCACGATAACCGCACGGTACTTCGTGAGGGCGAGGACATCGAGAATTGGGAAGAATGTCAGCGCAAGCAGCGTGAGATAGAAGCAGAACGGCAGAGGAAAGAACAGGAAATCCTCGCCACATGGTTCCTGCGCGAGGAATATCTCAACGCAGGTTGGTTCAAACGTCTACTCCTGCGAATAGAATTCGTCTTCCGTGATACGCGCGGAGAGAGCCATATTCCTCAGATACCGGACCATATCAGAAGGGAGATCGCCCGTTGTCTTCTGCCTGATATCGTTGCTTACTTTGAGTCGGAGAGAGGCCAAAAAGAATTCAATGAATGGAAAAGCACAAAGAACAAGCCCGAAACAGAGTTGAACTATCAAAAAAATGAATAAAATATCCGAATTTCGTCAAGTATATTGACAAATAAGAAAAAATATAATATAATAATTAACAAGTGAGGTGTGTTATGATTAATAATTCTTATTTTAAAGATCAACATGAAAATAATTTGCCTACTGTGAGAATTAAAAAGGCGAAATTAGAGAATTTCAAAAGTGTTGCGAAAGGTGAAATCGAATTTAATTGCGGAAAACAGCATGTACCTTACGGAACATCATCTGATATTCTTGGAATATATGGTCAAAACGGCTCAGGAAAAACATCTTTTATCGAGGCTTTGGCTATATTGAAAAGACTTCTTATGGGAGCGCGAGTTCCAGATGAATATGCAGAGTGTGTATCAAAAAATGCAGAATACGCACATTTGGAGTTTTCTTTTGATTTGCAATATCCTAACGGAGAGATACGCGAAGCAGTATATTCATTTTGTATGTCACATGCAGCGTTGAACGAAGATGAGTATCAAGAGCGCTTCAAGGGGGCACCAGATGATTTTGATATTCCTCAAGACGTGGAAAAGGTAATCATTTTTAATGAAAAATTACGGTTGTCTTGGAACGAAGATGGGAAAGACAGAATATTGCAAGATATTATTGATACTTCCAGTGTAAAGGCTCCGTTTGGTCCTGCACCCAAACTGAAGGCATTTATTGGTAACGCATCTGAACAATTGGTCGAATTGGAAGTTAGCAAAAGATTGGCAAAAGAAAAATCACAGTCGTTTATTTTCAGAAACGATACTATAAAAATTTTTGATGAGTGTGATTTGTATTCAGTCTTCTACCAAGTTATTTTGGAATTAAGATATTTTGCCTCGTTGTACTTTTTTGTAATAGATACTAAATCAACAGGATTCATTAGATTGAACTTTGCGATTCCGATATATACTCGGTTTTCTCGCTTCACATTTGATGCTCACAATTCGGTTCAAATGTCAGACGAGGAATTAGAAGCAACAGCAAAACAGATCCAAGGAATTAGCATGGTATTAAACCAAATCGTTCCAGGATTGGCAATTGAATTTAAAAAATTATCCTCTGAAAAATCTGATGATGGCAATTCCAAGAATTCTGTTGTTCTTATTGCAAGAAGAGGAAACCAAGAACTGCCATTGCGAGATGAATCTGATGGTGTAAGAAAAATCATTTCCGTATTAAGTTTGATAACTTCCGCCTATAATGATAGATCTTGTACTGTTGCAATAGATGAGTTTGATGCCGGAATTTTCGAATATTTGCTTGGAGAGATTCTCGAGATTTTCGAAGAATCTGGAAAAGGTCAGTTTATATTCACGTCACACAATTTAAGACCTCTTGAAGTTATTGATAAAAAGTTCCTTTACTTTACTACCTCCAATCCCAACAATCGCTTTGTTAAGTTGAAGAATATTGGAAATACTAATAATTTGCGCGACACTTACTTTAGAGAAATAGTAGTAGGCGAGCAAGATGAGGAAGTTTATAATAAAACAAAGCGACACAAGATCGTAGCTTCGCTAATGAAAGCAGGAGCTTGGGAGGTTGACACATATGGGAAAAAAGCCAAGATATAAAAACGTACTATTTCTAATAGAAGGAATGTCAGAGAAAAAAGCCTTCGAAATAGCTATACCAGAATTGTTTGAAAACATCGATGAAAGTTATCAAGTCTTTTTTCCGAGAATCGTAGAAGATGGCATTGAAAAAGGTGGCGATATTACTTCCAAGTATGGTATTACTGCCGAGACAATTGAAGGCTGTATCTGTAAGCTTTTCTTGGATAATTTTTTTGAAGAACAAAAAATATATCCAAGACACATTACTGAAATTATTCATATTGTCGATTTGGATGGTGCTTTTGTACCCAATGACGTAATTCGAAATGGAAGCAATCCTTCGGGAGAAGATAAGGTTTTCTATGGTGACGATTTTATTTGTGTTAATGATGTTGAAAAAATCATTAATAGAAACCAAAGAAAGAGGGAGAACATCAAACACTTGGTATCTCTCAAACAATTAAATGTTCGACAAAACGGAGATAATCCTAACAGCAAACAGATACCGATTGATTATTCTGTATATTTCTTTTCAAGCAACTTGGATCATTTCATAAATAACAATGCAAATATGTCATCTGAAGAAAAAGTTCGCTGTGCAGACTATTTTGCATATTCGTATATTGATGATATTGATGGTTTTGTAAAATTTTTCACCGAAGATCCTGATGCGCTCAATGATATGTCTTATGAAGATTCTTGGAAGTATATTATGCAGGAAGGGCAACTGCATTCGTTAAAAAGACACACCAATATCAATATATTGTTGACACGTCTTAAAGAAAAGACGACATAGTACTTCCCAATAAACACCGCCGAGAGTAACCATTTGGTCGTTCTCGGCGGCGTTCTATTAACATTAATTCGAATAATTATAGTAAAAAACAAATCCGAACCAATTTCGATTTACGAAATAGTTCGGATTTGTTACGTTTGGTGACCCGTACGGGAATCGAACCCATGTTTCCAGCGTGAGAGGCTAGCGTCTTAACCGCTTGACCAACGGGCCGTGTCACAACGACTTGCACATTATAGCACAAGCAGGGAATTTTGTCAAGTGCTTTTTGAAAAAAAGTTTTGCAAAATGTCGGAATTCTTCAGAATGCTTGGGAAAGCACGAGGGGGGCGGCTCGGGGATTGGGGGGGACGGGGGATGGGGCGTGGGAGAGTTGACAAAAAAACCAAGGTGTGCTATAATAGTGCTATACTATAAGGAGAAAACCTGCGGAGAAAGGAGAGTCCGAGAATGGATCTGCGTCAGTATACCGAGGAGAAAAGCATGACCGAGTCACACCTGCGTATGGGTATGGCTTTTTTGGCAGAGAATCCCGAGGCGTACGGCTTTGTGCCGGATGCTTGCCCCGCGGTTACATCGGAGCTGATGGTCGCTGTCAACGGACACGGGGCTTCTGGCGGGAGTGCCTCACCCACGTATCCCGTGGAGGCAGAGGGGACTGACGGTCTGTTTGACACCCTGTTTGGCGGTCTCATCCACCGAACCGATGATAACGCCCGTTTGCTCCGCGCCACCTTTGGGGAGAGCGAGGGGGCGCAGGAGCATCCCATCGCCCGATACTGCGCGGCGCTGACCGAGGCGGTCGCCCTGCAAACCCTGAACGGGGCGGCAAAGGGCGCGTCCTTCGAGCAGACCTGCCTCATGCTGGGCAGCGAGATTCCCAAAAAGCTTTTCCGCCTGCGGGAGACGATTTGCGCTGACGGTCTCGCCGAGGGGGATCCCATTTTCTACACCGTGTCCTTGGGGGCTTGCCGCGTGACACCCGCAGGGGACGGGAATTACTCCATCGATATTTTTTCCGCGGGAGATTTTCGGGTGTTTCTGCTGGATCGGGACGGACTCCATCCTCTCTGGCTGACGGATACCCCCGTTCTGTCCCCCGATACCAACGTTACCCCAACGGGCAGAAGTCTGCATCTCCACCATCCCGAGCCCTTCGCGGTGGTGCTTCTGTCGGACAGCGTCTGCGCGCTGAATCCGTCCGAGATCCGCGCGTTGCGGGAAAATGCGGGCATGATCTGGCGTTACCGTATGCGTCTGGAGGATCAGATCCTCCGTCTCATCACAGCCTGCGTCCGTGAGCAGGAATTCGGCGAGAGAGCCGCCCGCTTCTTTACGGGACGGTCCCGCGGCCGTGACAGCGCGTCGGGGGCTATGCTGATTCTGCGGGAGGGGGTGTCCTACGAGGTCTTTCGCTCCATCTGCGGCGATCGCCTGTCCCGCCTGGAGAATATGATCTCACTTTTGCCCGAGGGGTACGACCCCTCCAACCTTCCCACTCTCCCCTCCCGCGAGGCCGTAGAGCTGGATCATCTCCAACGCCTTTTGTCCCGTGAAGCGGGACTGTCCGACCGTGTGGCCGAGGCGCTCCGTTGGTGCGCCGCCCAAAAGCTGCGGGAAGGGAAGGATGGCAGCACGCCGCCTCCCGCCGATGTCCCCGCGTACCGCCGCCTGTCCTATGGGGAGGTGTGGAATACCTACCGCCGCTACGATCGGGAGAATGACACCGACCGCGACCGCGTGGAGCAGAACCGACGGATCCTGCGGGACAACCTGACGGATCATTGGATCACTCTCCGTCCCTACCTGCGGCAGGCATCCGACCGCCTCGCCTCTCCTGCCGCGGAGCGGAGCTACGCCGCCTGTGCGGACATGCACGCCCGCCTCGGAGGTATGCTGGCGGCTCGGAAAAAAGCTTTGTCCACATTGGAATCCCTGCTGTCCGACAGCCTGACCGTCCTGCGCGCGGACGGGCGTGACTGGCTGGAGGGAAGGGCGGGCGACGGCTGCGTCACCGCGTGGGCGGATCGCCTGACGGATGAGCTTCCCCTCGCCACCGCCCCCATTCTGGAGAGCTGGCGGGAGAACACCGACCGTTACCGCAGCCTGCTGACCGCCTACACCTACGAGAGGGAGCTTCTGTTCCGTCTGGATACCGAGGACGACGGCTTTTTCGTCGACGATTGGAGGAGCATCCGCGACGGAACCCTCCCCGATAGCCGCTGGGATACCCTTCGCGAGAGCCTGCATACCGCCGAGCCTTACCGCGAGCTTCTGGATTCCCTGCGCCGTGTCTCCAAGGGGACGGGAGCCCTCCGCGCCCGCATCGAGAGTCGCGGTGCCGAGCATCGCATGGCGCGGGAGTTGTCCGCTCAGGTCGATCTTCAGATCGCCGCCCTGCGCGCCTCCGCCTATGAGGACGCAGATTGGGGTGAGAGCGTTGTGGCCGTGCTGGAGCCCGCCCGGCGAAGAGACCACCGCGACGTTGTCCGCCGCTGGCAGGAGAGCCGCGAGCTGGCCGCCCGCAGAGCCGAGGCATATGAGACCTACTCACGGTCATACGGCGTGTTTCTGCGCGCCGAATCCTGAAACTGATCCGTCGGGGACACCCCCGTTCTCCGACGGATTCCCCTTGTAACTGTGCAGCCAACCTTCAAATTTGGGGTTGGCTGTAAGATACAAAGATACAAGATACGAGATACAAGATATGCAAAAAACCATATGGTATCGCTTGTTTTTCTATCTTGTATTTTGTATCTTGTATCGGCCGAGCTTGCTCGGCGCGTATCTTGTATCTCTCTGCTGAGCTGTGCTCAGCGATAAACCCCAATTTGAGTATTAGCTGAATCGTTACATCCCTTTCCTTCGACCGAGACAAGGGTCTGAGGCTGTCAAAAAAATATTTCGGATTTTTTCAAAAAAGCCTTGACAAAAGGGCTTTCGTGTGGTATACTATCACAGTAAATGAAGCGAAACCGCCCGGTTTCCACCCCGCCGTTCCTGAACGAGCGCGGGTCAATAGATTTCTCCACTCAAAGAAACGGGTGGGTCTCTGTGTGCCGGGGCTGTCGCTTCGGTACGATTTTTATTTTTAGGAGGTGTTTACCTATCGCCGCGAATGCTAAAGAAGCTCAGACTCTCCTCAACGAGGAAATCACCGCGAAGGAGATCCGAGTCGTAACCGCCGCCGGAGAGCCCCTTGGGATCATGAGCTCCAAGGAAGCCCTCAAGATCGCCTATGAGAGGGAATTGGATCTGGTCATGATCGCACCCATGGCAACGCCCCCCGTGTGCAAGATCATGGACTACGGCAAGTTCTGCTTTGAGAAGCAGAAGAGAGAGAAGGAAGCCAGGAAGAAGCAGCAGACCGTGGAGCTCAAGGAGATCCAGCTATCCTGCCGCATCGACACCCACGATTACGAGACCAAGATGAATCAGGCCAAGAGGTTTTTGACCTCGGGCAACAAGGTCCGCGTGGTCATGAAGTTCCGCGGACGCGAGATGAGCCACATGGCCATCGGTCGCGATATTCTCGAGAAGTTCCTCGAGGACGTCAAGGAAGTGGGCTCCTGCGACAAGAAGCCCGTGCTGGACGGTCGCTTCATGAGCATGGTCATAAACCCCCTCTCGAGCAAAAAGTAAGCACTCGTGTGCCGCAGACTCTGTCTGCCGCGGATTCATCCGCATCGGTGGGTAGCCAACGATATACGCACAAACCCCGCGCCCCGATTTTGTTCATGAACCCGTCGTTTTGATGCGGTCTACATGATATAAGGCTCCGAAAGGGAAGCCAACGGATGCGCCGTGCGAACCCCATTGCGCGGCCATTCAGTACAATGAAAGAAGGAAAAGAAAAATGGGAAAGGTTAAGACACACAAGGCATCTGCCAAGAGATTTTCCGTGACCGGTACCGGCAAGGTCAAGATCAACCACTGCCACCACCGCCACAACCTGGGTAAGAAGCCCTCCAAGAGAAAGAGACATCTGCGCTCCAGCGCCATTCTGAGCGAGGCAATGACTGCCAACATCAGAGCTATGATCCAGAAGTAATCGACAAGAGAATCGTTATAGGAGGAAAGAAAAATGGCAAGAATTAAGGGCGCAATGATGACGCGCAAGAGAAGAAATAAGGTTCTGAAGGCTGCCAAGGGCTACTGGGGCAGCAAGTCCAAGCACTTCAAGATGGCTAAGGAAGCCGTCATGAAGAGCGGCAACTATGCATTCGCCGGCCGTCGCCTGAAGAAGCGCGACTTCCGCCGTCTGTGGATCACCCGTATTTCCGCCGGCTGCAAGGCCAACGGCATGAACTACTCCACCTTCATGAACGGTCTGAAGAAGGCAGGTATCACCCTGAACCGCAAGATGCTGTCCGAGATCGCTATCTCCGACAAGGAGGCTTTCGCCGCTCTGTGCGAGCAGGCCAAGGCTGCCCTGTAATGACTTCATAAAAACCCGATGGGCTCAGGTCCACTCGGGTTTTTATCATTGAACGGCCTGTGTCAAATGGGTCGAAATCCCCCGAAAAAGCCCTGCTTTCAGGCGGTTTCGGGGGTCTTTTCCCCCTCTTTTGGGGGTGAAAAATCACCGAAACGAGGTGCTCTCATGTCTGCATCTGTCCGCTTTGACGGCGAGATCATTACCTCCCGCCAGAACCGCCGTATCGTCGAGCTCGTGAAGTTAGACGACCGCCGCGCCCGCGAAAAGACCCGTACCTTCCGCTTCGACGGGGTCAAGCTCCTCTGCGAGGCCCTCCGCCGCGGGGTGGAGCTTGACTCGGTATTCCTTCGCGTGGGCACCGCCGAGCGGGTGTCCGCCCGTATGGAGGAGCTGTACGGCTGTACCCTCGCGGAGCTGGATTGCCCCGTGTTCGGGGTGGAGGATAGCCTTTTCGAGAAAATTTCTCAAGAAAATGCCCCCGACGGGGTCATAACCGCCGCAAAATATATTGACAAATCCCACAATTTAATTATAATATATAAGGAAGATGAAATTTCCCCGCGTCAGGGCGCGCCCATTCTCCTTCTGGAGTCGGTGCGGGATCCTCTCAACGTGGGGGCCATCATCCGCAGTGCCGCCGCGCTGGGCGTGGGTCGCATCATCATGAGCGCCGATTGCGCCGACCTCTACCATCCCAAGACTCTCCGCGCCGCCATGGGGCCGCTGTTCTCCATGCCCGTCACCCGCGTGGAGGATCTGGCGGGTACGGTTACTGCCCTCCGTCAGTCGGGTCGCCGTATCTACGCCGCCGCGCTGGACGATACCGCCATCCGCCTCGGCTCTCCCGAATTTGATGCCGAGCGGGAGGGACACCCCGTAGGGGCTGTGATCGGTAATGAGGGACACGGGCTATCGGAAGCCGTCATCGCCGCCTGCGACCGCAGCGTCTACATCCCCATGGAGGCCGACACCGAGTCCCTCAACGCGGGGGTGGCCGCCGCGCTCATTATGTGGGAAATCTGTAAGAGATAAGCTATACGGTTCTCTCTCAAAGATACAAGATACGCACCGAGCAAGCTTGGTCGATACAAAATACAAGATATGGCCTGAACCGCGCCAACCATGAGTATCTTTGTTTTATCTTGTACCTCGTATCTTGTATCTCTTCGCGATCCCTCATTTCTATGTTTGTTTGAAAGGAGTCCGCCATGAAGGACAGGCTGTTTGAGATCTGGTTCGCCCTGCGATGCGGGGTACAGAATAAGGAATTCCAATCTCTGCTGGAGGCGTGCGGTACACCCTTTGATCTGTACAAGGCCGATGAGAACGAGCTGGAGAGTCTGCCCTGCTCTCAAAGTCTGAAGGCACGTTTGGCGGATAAGTCCCTGAAGGAAGCCACCCGCATCATGGAGTATTGCAAGCAGCATCGGGTGGGCATTCTGTTCTGGCAGGACGAGAACTACCCCGCCTCTCTCCGCCCCCTGCGGGATCCCCCCGTTCTGCTCTACTACCGCGGAAACCTCCCCGACCTGTCGAGACGGCTCTGCATCAGCGTGGTGGGCACCCGCAGCATGAGCGAATACGGCAAGCGTATCGCGTATAAAATAGGCTATGAGCTGGGGGCGGCGGGCTCCGTGGTGGTCTCGGGCATGGCTCTGGGCAACGACGGCGTGGCCGCCGCGGGCGCGATCCTGGCGGGAGGTTCCACCGTAGCCGTGCTGGGCAGCGGGATCGACGTCCCCTATCCCCGCGAGCACGGCAGGCTTCTGGAGGCCATCACCGAGCGAGGCGCGGTCATGACCGAGTTCGCGCCCGGCACACCGCCCGAGGGCAGGAATTTCCCCATTCGGAACCGCATCATCAGCGGTCTCTCCCAAGGCACCGTGGTGGTGGAGGGAGACTTGAGATCGGGTGCTCTCATCACCGCCCGCACCGCCATCCTCCAGGGTCGCGACATCTACGCCTTCCCCGGCAACGTGGGGGAGACCAATTCGGCGGGCACCAATCAGCTCATCAGTGACGGTGCCGCCATGATCCTGCGCGCCCGCGATCTGCTGGACAATTACGCCTTCCTCTACAGGGACACGCTGGACATGGCCAGGCTGACCCGTGCCGAGACCCGCTCGGATATAGACGAGGCGGGACTGGGACGGCTGGGGGTCTGCGTCCGTACAGAAAGCACCAAGGAGGAGACAACCACCTCCCCCGCTCCCCGCGGCCGCCGCGGAGAAGCGCCCTCTGACACCCGTCGGAATCCCTCCGCGCGTAAATCCCCGTCCCCGAGGGCTACCGTGCCGCCCCCCTCAGTCCCCGCCCACGGAGATGCCTCGGAGCGCGCACTAAAATCCCTCACCGATACCCAAAGACGGCTGTTCGAGCTTCTGCCGCTGGATCACGCCGTCACCATCGACTGCCTGACCCGCGAGGGCTTCACCATCGGCGAGGTCATGGCCGCCATGACGGTGCTGGAGATCAAGGGGCTGACCGTCACCCTCCCCGGAGGGCTTTGCTCAAGAAAATAATGGGACTTCCCCCACGGGGAAGCCAACGAAAGGAATACAGATCACATGGCAAAAACCAATCTGGTCATCGTGGAGTCTCCCTCCAAGGCGAGCACTATCAAGGGCTATCTCGGCTCCAACTACAAGGTCATCGCCTCGGTGGGTCACGTCCGCGACCTGCCCAAGAGCACCCTCGGTGTGGACATTGAGAACAACTTCGCCGCCCACTACATCAACATCCGCGGTAAGGGCGACATCATCAAGGAGATCAAAAAGGAGGCCAAGAACGCGGGCAAGGTCTTCCTCGCAACCGACCCCGACCGCGAGGGCGAGGCGATTTCGTGGCATTTAGCCAACGCTCTGGGCATCCCCGTGGAGCAGGTCCAGCGCGTCACCTTCAACGAGATCACCAAGACCGTGGTCAAGGCCGCCATCAAGCAGCCCCGACCCATCGACATGAATCTGGTCAACGCCCAGCAGACCCGCCGCATCCTCGACCGTATCGTGGGCTACAAGCTCTCCCCCTTCCTGTGGAAGACGGTCAGAAGCGGTCTCTCCGCAGGCCGCGTGCAGTCGGTGGCCACCAAGATCATTGTGGACAGAGAGAACGAGATCCGCGCCTTTGTCCCCGAGGAGTATTGGACCATTGACGCTACCCTCATTCCCGCCGACGGCAAGTCCTTCACCGCCCGCTTCTACGGCAACCACAGCGGGAAGATTCGCCTCTCCAACGAGACTCAGGCCATGACGGTGGTCAGCGCCGTGGAGGGTCAGCCCTTCACCGTGGACAGCGTCAAGCGCTCCACCCGCAAGAAGAATCCCGCCCCTCCCTTCACCACCTCCACCATGCAGCAGGAGGCCTCCCGTAAGCTGGGCTTCCAGTCCCAGAGAATCATGCGGGTGGCGCAGGAGCTCTACGAGGGTGTCAACCTCGGCCCCGAGTTCGGCGGTGTGCAGGGTCTTATCACCTATATGCGTACCGACTCCCTCCGTGTGTCGGCTGACGCGCAGGCCGCCGCCGCTACCCTCATCCGCGAGAAGTACGGCGACAGCTACTACCCCGAGATTCCCCGCGTCTACAAGACCCGCGCCACGGCGCAGGATGCCCACGAGGCTATCCGTCCCGCTCGGGTAGAGATCGAGCCCGCCATGGTGCGGAAGGCGCTCTCCTCGGATCAGTACCGTCTCTATAAGCTCATCTGGGAGCGCTTCGTGGCCAGCCAGATGGAGTCCGCCGATCTGGCGACCCTGACGCTGGACTTCGACTGCAAGGGCTACCTCTTCCGCACCAGCGGCTACACCGTCACCTTCCCCGGCTACATGGCGGTCTACGAGGAGTCTGTGGACGAGTCCCACCGCCCCCACGCCGACGAGCCCGAGGAGCAGAAGGATCTCCGCATCCCCGCCCTCACCGAGGGTCAGGTGCTGAACTCCGACAGGATCGACCCCGCCCGTCACTTCACCGAGCCTCCGCCCCGCTACACCGAGGCATCCCTCATTAAGCTTCTTGAGGAGAAGGGCATCGGCCGTCCCTCCACCTTCGCCACCATCATCACCACCATCATCTCCCGCGGCTACGTCAAGAGAGAGTCCAAGTCGCTGGTGCCCACCGAGCTGGGTGAAGTCACCAACACCATTATGCTCAGGAGCTTCTCCACCGTGGTGGATGAGCAGTTCACCGCCCGCATGGAGGACGAGCTGGACGGCATCGAGGCAGGGAACGAGGAGATGCTGACGGTTCTGTCCCGCTTCTGGGACAGCTTTGAACGTCAGCTCACCGCCGCCGAGGAGACCATTGGCAGCATCAACGTCCAGCTCCCTGTGGAGACAACCGACATGGTCTGCGACAAGTGCGGGGCTCAGATGATCGTCAAGAACGGTCGCTTCGGTAAGTTCGCCGCTTGCCCCAACTATCCCGCCTGTAAGAATACCAAGCCCCTGACCCCCGAGGGCGACCCCGCCGCCGAAAAGAAGGCTTCCGAGGCTCCCGAGACCGCCGAGGCAGAGAAGAAGCTCCAGACGGTCACGGATATGGTCTGCGAGAAGTGCGGCGCGCCCATGGTGCTCCGTAACGGTCGCTACGGCAGCTTCTACGCCTGCTCGGCCTACCCCACCTGTAAGTTCACCAAGCCCAAGACCCGAGACATCGGGGTGGCTTGCCCCAAGTGCTCCGCCAAGCTGGTCATGAAAACGGGTCGCAACAAGACCGTGTTCTATAGCTGCGAGCGCTATCCCGACTGCGATTTTTCCTCTTGGGATCTCCCCACCGCCGAGACCTGCCCCACCTGTGGGCAGATGCTCTTCCGCAAGAAGGGTAAGGCTCTTCTGGTCTGTCACGACCGGAGCTGCGGCTACTCCCGCGAGGTGGAGTCCATGACCGATGCCCCCGCCGAGGAGTAAGCCATGGCACACATCAATGTTTTCGGCGCGGGGCTTGCGGGCTGCGAGGCTGCTTGGCAGGCGGCGCGGAGAGGTGTGAACGTCACCCTCTACGAGATGAAGCCCAAAAAGTTCACCCCCGCCCACCACAGCGAGGGCTACGCCGAGCTGGTCTGCTCCAACTCCCTGCGCTCCGACCGTGTCACCGTGGCCTCGGGACTTCTCAAGGAGGAGCTTTCCCGCATGGACTCCCTCATCATGGAGGCCGCCCGCGCCACGAGGGTCCCCGCAGGCTCGGCTCTGGCGGTGGATCGGGAAAGGTTCTCGGCGTACGTCACCGAGAAGATCAAAAATCACCCCCTCATCAAGGTGGTGGAGTCCGAGATCACAGAGCTCCCCGCCGAGGGCATTACCGTGGTGGCCACGGGACCGCTGACCTCGGATGCCTTCGCCGAGTGGCTGAAGAACAACCTTGTGGGTGAGGGACTCCACTTCTTCGACGCGGTAGCCCCCATCGTGGATTTCGCCTCGGTCAATATGGACGTGGCCTTCCTCGCCTCTCGCTACAACAAGGGCGATGCCGACTACATCAACTGCCCCATGACAAGGGAGCAGTACGATGCCTTCTATAACGCCCTCATCACAGCCGAGGAGGCAGAGCTCAAGGACTTCGACAAGGATCTCAAGGTCTTTGAGGGCTGTATGCCCGTGGAGGTCATGGCCAAGAGAGGCTACGATACCCTGCGTTACGGCCCCCTGAAGCCTGTGGGGCTGGTGGACAGCCGCACCGATGCCCGCTCCTATGCCGTGGTTCAGCTCCGCCGCGAGGACGAGGAGGGAACCATGTACAATCTGGTGGGCTTCCAGACCCACCTCACCTTCCCCGCCCAGAAGCGTGTTTTCTCCATGATTCCCGGACTGGAGAACGCCGATTTCCTGCGCTACGGTGTCATGCACCGCAACACCTACCTCCCCTCTCCCGAGCTGCTGGATGCCGACTACCGCCTCCGCAAGGGCTATGGCGAGGGGCAGGTCTACTTCGCGGGCCAGATGACGGGTGTGGAGGGCTACATCGAGTCTACAGGCTCGGGCTTCGTGGCGGGACTCAACGCCGCCCGCAGGGCTCTGGGACTTGACCCCATCGTGTTCCCCCGGACCACCATGATCGGCGCGATGGCTCACTATATCAGCCACGGGGGGCTCGGTGATTTCGTCCCCATGAACGCCAATTTCGGCATCATCCCCAGCCTCGACCACCGCGTCAAGGGCGGCAAGATCGCCCGCTACGAGGTCTACGCCGCCAGAGCTCTGGAGGCGCTGGACGGGGTGATGGATACCGTCAACCAAGCCAAGCAGTAAAACACGCCCAACGGAACCTGCCCATGTCGGTCGGGTTCCGAGCGGCCAAAAGTCTTTAATCGCGATACCCCTTAAAGGCTTTTGCCCGTTCCGCCTCGCGGTTGGGTTTCCACCTCGAAAAGAAAGGAAACCGAAACATGAAGATCATCATCGATTGCATGGGCGGTGATAACGCCCCACTGGAGATACTCAAGGGTGTCATCAACGCCAAGACCGAGCTGGGAGGGGAGTACCTTCTCGTCGGTCATAAGGAGATCCTCGAGACCACCGCCCGCGAAAACGGTCTGGACATATCGGGCTTCGAGATCCTCCACGCCGAGACCGTCATCACCATGGAGGACGATTCCATGGCCTTCCGCGAGAAGAAGGACTCCTCCATGACCGTCGCCCTCAAGGCACTGGCGGACGGGGAAGGTGACGCCATGGTTTCCTGCGGCAATACGGGCACCCTCTTCGCGGGGGCGACCCTCACCGTCCGCCGCATCAAGGGAGTCCACCGCGCCGCGCTGGCCGCCATCCTCCCCTTCAATCCCCCCGTACTGCTTCTGGACTGCGGTGCCAACGTCACGGTTCAGCCCGAGTTCCTCCCCCAGTTCGCCGCCATGGGCTCGGCCTACATGAAGGCTCTCTACGGTCTGGATAATCCTCGGGTGGGACTCCTCAACAACGGTGCCGAGGAGCATAAGGGTACCCCCATCCAGACCGAGGCTCATCAGCTCCTCAAGGTCTGCCCCGACGTCAACTTCGTGGGCAACGTGGAGGGCAATCAGGTGCCCTTCGGCGCGTGCGACATTCTGGTCGCCGACGGCTATACGGGAAACGTCCTGCTCAAGACCATGGAGGGTATGGGCAAGCTCTTCATGGTGCGCATGAAGGGCATCTTCTACTCCTCCCTCGTGGCTAAGCTGGCCGCCCTCACCGTCAAAAAGTCCTTTATGCAGTTCAAAAAGGATATGGACGTCAAGGAGCACGGCGGCAGTCCCATTCTGGGTATCCGCAAGCCCGTCATCAAGGCTCACGGCTCCTCGGATGCCCGCGCCTTCAAGTCCGCCATCCGTCAGGCCATGCGCTTTGCCGAGTCGGGGGCTATTGAGACACTGGAGAAGCAGTTGGGCGGCGTTGCCCCCGCGGGAAAGGAGTAAGCCGTGACCGCTGAACAGAATGCCACTCCCATGGAGCGGTTGGAGTCCGCCATCGGATACTCCTTTCAGGATAAGACCCTGCTCCGCCGCGCCATGACCCACTCCTCCCACTCCAACGAGACGGGGGAGCGGAACCACCACCTCCTTTGCAACGAGCGGCTGGAGTTTCTCGGCGACTCGGTGCTGTCCATCGTGGTCAGCCGCTACCTGTATACCGCCTATCCCAACGAGGGGGAGGGCACCCTCACCAATATGCGCAAGGACGTGGTCTGCGCCGAGGCGCTGGCTCGCTACGCCCGCGGTATTGGTATCGGGGCGTGCCTGCTTCTCGGTAAGGGCGAAGCCCAGACGGGGGGCTGTGACAAGGAAAACATATTGGCCGATGCCTTCGAGGCTCTCCTCGCCGCCGTCTATCTGGACGCGGGAGAGCGGGGCATGGACATCATCGCCGCCTTCCTGCTTCCGCTGGTACAGAAGGATCTGTCCGAGCTGGAATCCAAGGGCATCGACGGGGACTACAAAACCCCCCTCCAGCAGCTCGTCCAGCAGACCGAGGGAGACGTGCTGGAATACATCCTCATCCGCGCCGACGGCCCCGATCACCAAAAGACCTTCGAGGTGGAGGTCAGGGTCAATTCCAACCCCTGCGGCAGAGGGGTGGGCACCTCCAAGAGAAAAGCCGAGCAGGCCGCGGCCAAGGCGGCGCTGAAGGTCTTTGGGATCTGCTGATCGTAAGATACAAGATACACGCCGAGCGAGCTCGGCAGATACAAGATACAAGATAAAGCACGAAAAGACATATCAGTTTCGCATATCTTGTATCTCGTATCTCGTATCTTGTATCTCTTGTGAATCAAAATTATTGTGTTAACAGGAGAAACTCCGTGTACTTAAAATCAATCGAAATGCAGGGCTTCAAGTCCTTTCCCGACCGCACTAAGCTGGTCTTCGATCCCGGTCATAAGGGCTCGGATCAAATCGTGACCGACGGCTCCTCGGTGGGCGTTACGGTCATCGTCGGTCCCAACGGAAGCGGAAAATCCAACATCGCCGACGCGATGCGATGGGTGCTGGGTGAAATCTCCTCCAAGACCCTGCGAAGCAGTAAAATGGAGGACGTGATCTTCGGCGGCGCGGACAGCCGCCGTCCCATGGGCTACGCCGAGGTATCCGTGACCTTCGACAACACCTCCGACTTCGGAAAGCTGGATTGCCCCTACGACGAGGTTACAGTCACCCGCCGTTATTTTCGCGCGGGAGAAAGTGAATATCTCATCAACCGCAAGGCCGTGCGCCTGAGGGACATCTACGAGCTGTTCCTCAATACGGGTATCGGTCGGGACGGCTATTCCATCATCGGTCAGGGCCGTATCGCCGACATGGTTTCCCGCAAGAGCGAGGAGCGGCGAAGCGTATTTGAGGACGCTTCGGGCATCGCCAAGTACCGCGTCAAGAAGAACGAGGCCGAGCGCAAGCTGAACGCCACCGAGAACAATCTGGTGCGTATCCGCGACATTTTCGCCGAGGTGGAATCCCAGATCATTCCTCTGGAAAAGGAAGCCAACAAGGCCCGCAAGGGCATCGTGCTGCTGGAGGCCAAGAAGCGCGCCGACATCAGCCTGTGGCTCTACGATACCGAGCGGCTCAACCAAGAGATCACCGAGGCGACCTCCCTGCGGAGCCATGCCGAATTCGACCTGAATCAGGCCGAGGAGTCGGTGCAGGCTCTGGACGTTCGCCGCGAGCGTCTTTCCGAGATGAGTCAGGGAAGCCGCGCCGCCTCCGAGGAGCTTCTGGGTAGGATCACCGCCCTCACCGAAGCCCAGCACGATCTGGACAGCCGCTACCGCGTCACCGAGACCACCATGCGGCATACCGAGGAAATGATCGCCGCCGCCTCCGAGTCCCGCGCCGCCCTGACCCGCCAGCTTGACACCGATAGAGCCGAGCTGGAAGCCCACCGCGCCGAGTGCGCCAAGCTGGGTGAGGCTCTGACCGCCTTGGAGAAGCGATCCTCCGACAATGCCGCCGAGATCGAGAGCCTGAACCGCCGTATCGAAAAGCTCACCGAGCTCATCGACTCCGCCGCCGCCGATATTCGGGATCGGGAGGAGAAGCTGGTGGAGCTGCGGGTCAGCATCTCGGTGCTGGAGACCACCCGCGATTCCGACAGCGACCGCAACAGCGGCATTCTGTCTGAGATCGAGGAATACGAGCGCATCTCCCGCGGACTCCAAAAGGAAGTGGACGATCATCAGCGGGTGGTGGATCAGTACACCGAAAAGCTGAATACCATCGCCGAGGGGATCACCGCCGCTGAGCAGAAGCTGGCTCAGCTCAACGAGGCGTACGGCGACCTCCACGAGCAGCACAACTCCGCCCTGCTTCGCCGGGATTCGGTGACTCAGCGCATCACCACCTACCGAGCCATGGAAGCCCAGTTCGAGGGCTATGCCGACGCGGTGAAGTTCGTCATGAAATCCTACCGCGAGGGAAGGATCCCCGACTATAACGGCGCGTCCTGCGGCAAAATTTACGGTCCCCTGTCCCAGCTCATCTCGGTGGAGCAGGACTATATCACCGCCGTGGAGACCGCTCTGGGTGCCAGCCTCCAGAACATCGTGGTGGAGGACGAGGATACCGCCAAGGCCGCCATTTACGCGCTGAAGCGGGCAGGGGCGGGTCGAACCACCTTCTACCCCCTCACCTCCATGCGCCCCTCCGCCGAGACCGACGACATGAAGCGCGCCACGGGCTACGCGGGCTACATCGCCGTGGCGGATACCCTGGTCTCCTGTGATGACCGCTACAGAACCGTCCTGTCCTCCCTTCTGGGACGGACGCTGGTGTTCGACAGCATCGATAACGCCACCGCTATGGCCAAAGCCCTGAAGTACCGCGTCCGCGTGGTGACTCTGGACGGTCAGCAGATCAATGTGGGCGGCTCCTTCACGGGCGGCTCCACGGGGCGTAAGAACAGCTCCCTGACC
Source organism: Eubacteriales bacterium (assembly GCA_045592305.1). Lineage (GTDB taxonomy): Bacteria > Bacillota > Clostridia > Oscillospirales > CAG-272 > CAMEON01. The sequence goes on from JAZNUO010000136.1 coordinate 40,717, forward strand.
CGCGCCGCTGAGATCAAGCGCATGGAGGAGGATCTGACTTCTCTTGAGGAGACCGTCAAGAGCTCCGAGTCCGGGCTCGCCTCTCTGCGGGAGGAGATCAAGCGCGCCGATGCCGAAAGGATGGGTCTGGAGGACAAGCGAGACCTCACCCGCGCGGTTATGGCGGGGGAGACCGACCGTCTCAATAAGTCGCAGGCCAATCTGGATGCTAACGAAGCCCTCCTGTCCCGTGTCCGCGAGGACTCCGAGGCCATTCTCCGCCAGAACGAGGAGAACGAGAACGCCATGACCACCCTTCGCGCCGAGGAAACGGGTCTGGAGCAGGCCGTCAGTGAGCTGCGTACCCTCCGCGAGGAGAAGGCCACAGAGCGGGGCGACTGCGAGGACCGCGTGGATCAGCTCGAGACCGAGCAGACCCGCTTGTTCATTGAGATTTCCGCCGCCCGCAAGGACGTGGAGACCCGCGAGACCCTGGCCGCTCTCTGCGAGGAGCGTATGGCCTCCACCAATAACGATATCCGCGTCACCGACGAGCGGGTGGAAGCCCACCGTCAGAAGCTGACCGAGGCCGCCGAGTCCCAGACCGAGAACCGCCGCCTCTATGCCGAGGGCGAGACCGCACTGACCGCTCTGGTTTCTGACCGCACCCGCGCCGACGAGAACTCCGCCGTCTACGAACAGAAGCTGAACGCCATCAACACCCGCCTGCGGGAGGAGATGGACCGTAAGGAGAACCTGTTCCGCGAGTTCACTACAGCCGACAGTAAGCTCACGGGGCTACAGGCCGAGATGGACAAGCTCTCGGGTAAGCTCTGGGAGGACTATGAGCTGTCCCGCGCCGAGGCCGTCGCCCTGGGCTATCTCCCCGTGACCGCCGAGACCCGCCGCGAGGTGGTGGCAACTCAGACCGACTGCCGCAATAAGCTCCGCTTCATCGGTCATTTTGATCCCGATGCCGTGGAAAAATACAACGAGACCAAGGCCCGCTACGACACCATGAGCGAGCAGCTTGCCGATCTGGAGAAGTCCAAGGGCGAGCTGATGGGCATTATCGGACGGTTGGAGGGGGAGATGAAGACCGCCTTCGTGGATGCCTTCAACAAGATCAACGAAAACTTCGCGGTGACTTTCTCCGAGCTCTTCGGAGGCGGCTCTGCTGAGATCACTCTGAGTGACCCCGACAACGTTCTGGAGAGCGGCATCGAGATCAAGGCCGCCCCTCCCGGAAAGATCATCAAGAGCCTCATGCAGCTTTCGGGCGGCGAGCAGGCCTTCATCGGCGTCGCCCTGTTCTTCGCCATTTTGAAGGTCAACCCCACCCCCTTCTGCATTCTGGACGAGATCGAGGCCGCTCTGGACGAGGTCAACGTGGAACGCCTCGCCCAATACATCAAGCGCTACTCCGACGAGACCCAGTTCATCATGATTACCCACCGCCGCGGTACCATGGCCGCCGCCACCCGCCTTTACGGTGTGACCATGCCCGAGCGCGGCATCTCCAAGGTGCTGACTCTGGACGTAGCCGATATTGCCAAGAATAAGGAGAACGATTGGAATGGCCTTTTTAGCTAAGCTATTTGGAAAGAAAAAGGACAACGCTCCCGCCGAGGAAGCCGTCGCCGCGGAGGAGGGCCTGACACCGAATGAGCCCCTCGACGAGGATTTCGCCTCGGCAGCCGCCGAGGAAGCCGCCGAGACCGCGATTCTGAGCGGTGAGGAGCTGACCGAAGCCGAGATCCCCGAGGAGGAGATCAACGAGGAGGCTCCCGTGGAGGAGACCCCCGTGGAGGAGCCCGTGGTCGAGGAGATCACCGAGGAGACTCCCGTGGAGGAGCCTGCGGTTGAGGAGACCCCCGCTGAGTCTGCCGAGCCCCTCGTCGAGCCCCTCGTCGAGCCCCTCGTCGAGGCGGAGATCGAGGAGACCGCCACCAAGAAGTCCTTCTGGGGCCGCCTCAAGTCGGGACTGACCAAGACCCGTAACGCCATCTTCGCCCCCGTGGACAATCTGCTGAAGGCGTTTACCAAGGTGGACGAGGAGCTTCTGGAGGAGCTGGAGGAGATTCTGATCTCCGCCGACGTGGGATTTGCCGCCACCGAGGAGATCATGGACGAGCTCCGCGAGCGGGTCAAGGACGGCCGTCTCAAGGAAAAGGAGCAGGTCATGGATGCCCTGCGCGAGATCATGACCGACATGATCGGCGAGTCTCAGCCCCTGACCCTGACCACCACCCCCAGCGTCCTGCTGGTCATCGGTGTCAACGGCGCGGGCAAGACCACCTCCATCGGCAAGATCTCCAAGCGCCTGCGTTTGCAGGGCAAGCGCGTGGTGGTGGCCGCCGCCGATACCTTCCGCGCCGCCGCCATCGACCAGCTCGCCGTGTGGTGTGAGCGCGCCCGCGTGGATATGGTGAGGCAGAGCGAGGGAAGTGACCCTGCCGCCGTTGTCTTTGATGCCATCGCCGCCGCCAAGAAGAAGCAGGCCGACGTGCTCATCATCGACACCGCGGGTCGCCTGCAGAACAAGAAGAACCTCATGAACGAGCTTGCCAAGATCGACCGCGTCATCGACCGCGAGCTGCCCGGTGCCTGCCGCGAGACCCTGCTGGTGCTGGATGCCACCACGGGTCAGAACGCCGTGTCCCAGGCCAAGGAATTCGGAAGCGCCGCCAAGATCACGGGCATTACCCTGAACAAGCTGGACGGCACCGCCAAGGGCGGCATCATCATCTCCATCAAGCGTGAGCTGGGCATCCCCGTCAAGTTCATCGGCGTGGGCGAGAAGATCGACGATATGCAGGAATTCGATGCCGAGGATTTCGTCTCGGCTTTGTTCGGAGAGTAAACCATGGAACTGATCCTTGCATCCCGCAACAAAAAGAAGATCCGCGAGATGGAGACTATTCTGGCAAACCACTTCCCGAATGTCTGTGTCCTCTCGCTGGATGACGTGGGCTACGAGGGCGACATTGAAGAGAACGGCGCGACCTACGAGGAGAACGCGCTGACCAAGGCCCGTACCGCCGTGGAGGCAGGGGGGCATCGTTACCCCGCCATCGCCGACGATTCAGGCTTGTCGGTGGATGCCCTGAACGGCGCGCCCGGGGTATACTCCGCCCGTTACGCGGGCGGTCACGGCGACGATGCCGCCAACAACGCGCTTTTGCTGAAGAATCTGGCGGATACCCCCGCCGAGGAACGCACCGCCCGCTTCGTCTGCTGCATCGCGCTGGTCTACCCCGACGGCAGAGAGATCACCGTCCGCGGCGAGACCGAGGGACTCATCATCGATGATGCCCGCGGAGACGGCGGCTTCGGCTACGATCCCTACTTCTATTACCCTCCCTTCGATAAGACCTTCTCGGAGATGACCGCCGAGGAAAAGAACACCATCAGCCACCGCGGCAAGGCCATTGCGAGGGTGGCCGAGATTTTGAAGAACGATTAAGATACAAGATACACGCCGAGCAAGCTCGGCCGATACAAGATACAAGATAACGCACCGAAACTGACGGTCAAATATATCTTGTATCTCGTATCTTGTATCTTTGTATCTCAACCTACACCAATACGGAGAAAACTATGAACAACGAACGCATCTATCCCCCCGCCCCTGTGATCACCTCATCCCAGCGCGCCAAGCTCCGCTCTCTGGCCTCTACCATGTCCCCCGTGACCCAGATCGGCAAGGGCGGTGTCACCGAAAACTTCCTGACAGGTATCGACGATGCCCTGGAGGCTCGCGAGCTCATCAAGATCTCGGTGCTGGAGACCTCGGAGTATACCCCCCGTGAGGCCGCCGAGGGCATCGCCGAGGCTCTGAACGCTACCGTGGTCGGTGTCATCGGTCGCAAGATCATCCTCTACCGCCGCTCCCTGAACGGGAAGCGTCACATCGAGCTGTAATGCGGGTCGGAATCTACGGGGGCACCTTTTCCCCCATCCACAACGGTCACGTGGCCGCCGCCCGCGCCTTCATGGAGCAGATGTGGCTGGACATCCTCTATATCATCCCCACGGGTGTCTCTCCCCATAAGGACATGAAGGGAGACGCTACCGCCAAGGATCGGCTGGAGATGTGCCGTTTGGCCTTTGCGGGCATGGAGGGCGTGATCGTCAGCGATCTGGAGATCAGGCGGGAAGGGAAGAGCTACACCGTGGACACCCTCCGCGAGCTCTATGACCCCAACGGCCGCCTGTTCCTCTTGATGGGCACCGATATGCTCCTGACGCTGGATCAGTGGCGCCATCCCGAGGAGATCTTCCGCCTCTGCTACCCCGCCTACATCCGCCGCGAGGAGAATGAGGAGCTGGATGCCGCTATCGTGGAAAAGATCAAGCTCTATCATGAAAAGTACGGTAAGGTAGTGCGCCGCATCGTAGCCCCCGCCATTGAGCTGTCCTCCACCGACATCCGCACCGCCGCGGCCGACGGTTTCTCCATTAAGGAAGCCGTCCCCCCCGCCGTCGCCGCCTATATCCGCGAGCACAACCTCTACCGCAACGCCTGATACGGGGTAAATACCCCGAGAATAGGATATACTATGAATCAAACCCACTACGCCTTCGGAGAAGCAGACATCGCCGCCCTGCGGGAGACCGTCGTGAGTCGGATGTCCTCCAAGCGCTACCACCATACCGCCGCCGTGGAGGATATGGTTGCCCGCCTTGCCACCCTCTACTGCCCCGGGGAGATCCCCGCCCTCCGCGCCGCCGCCCTGCTCCATGACATCACCAAGGAGTATGATATTCCCACCCAGATCGCCCTGCTCATGGAGGCGGGGATACCTGTGGAGGCGGGGGAGAGCTTCTCCCATAAGACCTTCCACGCCAGAACCGCCGCCCTGCTCATTCCCGACGACTACCCCGCCTTCAACTGCGAGACCGTAGTCAACGCCGTCCGCTGGCATACCACAGGGCGGGCGGGCATGACCCTCACCGAAAAGCTGCTCTATCTGGCCGACTACATCGACGAATCCCGCCTGTTCCCCGACTGCGTCCGTCTCCGCTCCTTCTTCTGGAGTGAGAATCCCGAAAGAATGACCCCCGATGAACGCCGTATCCACCTCCGCCGCACCCTCATCATGTCCTTCGACATGACTATGCGCGCTCTCCTCTCCGAGGGAGCCGTCATTTCCCCCGACACCGCCCTCGCCCGCAACGAGCTTGTGCTGGAGGAGCTGACCGAGTGCGGAAGCTACTGAAAAGAAAGGAAGAATCACTATGACCTTCAAGGAAAGAATCGCCGCCGAGCTGGAAGCTCCCGACACCACCCCCGCCCCCCTGGAGGGCGCGACTCCCGCCGAGCTGGCCGAGGCCATCGCCCTGTTTCTGGACAATAAGCGAGGCCGTGAGATCAAGATCATCAACATGAACGGCAAGACCGACATCTGTGACTATATGGTGCTGGCCACCGGTACCTCCAATACCCACGTGAACACCCTCGGCGGTGAGGTGGAGTACGAGATGGGTCGCCGCGGCATCGACCCTCTGCACACCGAGGGGCGGGACGGAGGCACCTGGATGGTGCTGGACTACGCCCATATCATGGTTCACGTCTTTACCCGCGATACCCGCGAGTTCTACAATCTGGACAAGCTCTACGGAGACTGCTAACGGACAAGACCCGACGGCTTGGCGCGATCAGCCGGCCGTCGGGCTGCTTATTTTCCGCAAAAAGGACATAAATCATTCATTTTTTATAAAGAATTGGAAACTTTTTTGCAAAAAACTCTTTACATTTTCCTCGGTGTATGATATAATGTCAAATGGATAAAATTGTATCCCCAAAAAGGTTTTCGATGAATTTTCATCCAGTCTTCACATGGATTTCCTATTGATATGGTATGATAGAATCGTAACCGTGTATGCGCGTCAAAAATAAGGAGGAATGAAACCCCATGATGGACACCAAAATTCTCGTGGTTGACGACGATCCCAATATCAGCGATCTGCTGAAAATATATTTTGAAAACGAGGGCTATGAGGTCAAGACCGTCGGCGACGGAGCCGAGGGCATCAACTACTTCAAGATGTACGAGCCTGATCTGGTGCTTCTGGACATCATGCTCCCCAAGAAGGACGGCTGGCAGGTCTGCCGCGAGATCCGTGAGATCTCCTCCAAGCCCATCATTATGGTCACGGCCAAGGGCGAGGTCTTTGACAAGGTTCTGGGTCTGGAGCTGGGAGCCGACGATTTCGTGGTCAAGCCCTTCGACATGAAGGAGCTGTCCGCCCGCGTCAAGGCGGTTCTCCGCCGCTATCAGGCGCACACCAGCCAGAACGATGACGAGGTCATTCGCTTTGATAATATCGAGATCAGCAAGCTGAAGTACGAGCTCAAGCTCAAGGGAAGATCCATCGACATTCCCCCCAAGGAGCTGGAGCTGCTCTACTTCCTCGCCTCCAACTACAACCGCGTCTTTACCCGTGATGCCCTCCTCGATAAGGTCTGGGGCTTCGACTATCTGGGCGACTCCCGCACCGTGGACGTCCACGTCAAGCGTCTGCGCGAGAAGCTGGAGGGGGTTTCCGACAAGTGGACCCTCAAGACCGTCTGGGGCGTGGGCTATAAGTTCGAGCTTCTGAACTGACGGATTCCGACCAATCATGACCCTCGGGGGCTGCGGCCTCCGAGGGAGATAGGATACTGTGTTGAAAAGCATATTTGCCAAGTACGTCATCACCTTTACGGTGCTGCTTCTGGTGAGCTTTCTCTTGCTCCTCTTCATCGTGGACAGTGTGGTGAGCAATTACTCTCTCCGCGCGGGGAGACGGGATACGCGGGGCGTAGCCGCCGCCTGCGCCCAAAATCTGGGAGAGACCTTCGCCGCCGGCGGCTCTGCGAATTTTTCCGACTTTATCCAAGGTGGGACAGCGACAGGCGTTCAGGGACAGGGGTATATCCACCGCCTGCTGGATGCCATCATGACCAATTTCGAAGATATGACCGTCTACGTCACCGATGCAAGCGGTGGCTTTATTTTCTCTACGGGAAAGGCCGCCGATGCCGCCCCTCCCGTGGGCACGGTCATCCTGAGCGACGAGGAGCTGGCTATTCTGAAGGGGGATGCCGAGAGCGAGACCGAAACGGTCAAGGTCACGGCGGGTGTTTCCGCCTCCACACCCGAGACCTCCGCCGAGGAGACCGCCGCGGCGGGCACCTTCCTGTGGGAGCACCCCCTGCTGACCGATCAGAGAAGCTACGCCTACGCCCTCCCCGTGACGGGAGAGGATCAAGCCCCCGTGGGCTATATTCTGGTGGTCTCCACCGCCGAGACATGGAATACACTGATGAATACCACCGTCCGTTCGGTCACGGTGGCGGCGCTCTGGATCTCTCTGGCGGCGCTGATCGCCATCTACTTCATCACCGAGCGCACCGTCGCCCCTCTGCGTGACATGAGCCGCGCCGTCAAGAGGATGGCGGTGGGGCAGTACGACGTTCGCGTCCGTGTTCACGGGCGGGACGAGGTGGCCGAGTTGGCGGTGGCCTTCAACCAGATGGCCGAATCCCTGGAGAATCTGGAGCGGATGCGCAACTCCTTCGTGGCCAACGTCTCCCACGATCTCCGTACCCCCATGACCACCATCTCGGGCTTTGTGGACGGCATTCTGGACGGGGTCATCCCCCCCGAGCAGCAGAAGCACTACCTCACGGTTGTTTTGGGCGAGGTGCGCCGCCTCTCCCGTCTGGTCACGGCTTTGCTGGACGTTTCCCGTTTGCAGGCAGGGGATCGCAAGTTCGATATGAAGCCCTTCGATGTTTGTGAGATGGGGCGGCAGATCCTCATCTCCTTTGAGCAGAAGATCGACAGTAAGGGCCTGGACGTGGAATTTCAGTGCGACGAGGATAATATGTACGTTCTGGCGGACATGGACGCGATCCACCAGATCCTCTACAATATCTGCGATAACGCCGTAAAATTTGCCTCCGAGGGGGGAAAGCTGAGAATGAGCTTTACCTGGTCGGTGGAGGGCGCGAGCCGCCACCATAAGGCGGTTGTCACGGTCTATAACGAGGGACAGGGCATCCCCCCCGAGGATATCCCCTTCGTCTTTGAGCGTTTCTATAAGAGCGACAAGAGCCGCGGTCTGGACAAAACAGGCGTTGGTCTGGGGATGTTCATTTCCAAGACCATCATCGAGGCTCACGGCGAGTCTATTTCGGTGGACAGCGAGTACGGTACGTATTGCGCCTTCACCTTTACTCTGGCGCGTACCGAGCCCCCCGCGCAGAAGGGGCGCGCCCTTTATACCCAAGGAGGAAACTCATGAGTAATCTCGAGAATCTCAACCCCACCCCCGATGAATCCAAGCCCGAGGGCGAGCCCGCGCCCGTCGAGCGGGATATACCTGTAGAGGAGCCCCTCCCCGTGGCGGAGATAACCCCGCCTTCCGAAGGCTCCGCAGACTCTGCTGACGAGCCCGCCGCTCCCGCACAAGGGGCGGATACCGCCGACAAGCCTCCCCATGAGGCTCCCGCCGCCGAGACGGAGACTCCCACCGAGTCCGCCCCCGCCGCGGAGGAGCCTGCAACCCCTCCCGCGAGTGAGGCTCCTACGCCTCCCCCCGCCGCTCCTCAAACCGTATACCGCTGGAGCTACGCCGACGAGACCGCCCGCCGCGCCCCCAAAAAGGGGAAAGGAGTCGTGGTCTACGCCGCCATCATGACCGCCGTATTCCTGCTCAGCTTCGGACTTCTGCTGGCTGTCCTGCTCATTGAGGGTGACGGCAGCTTCCAAGGCCTTCTCCGTCCCGGAATCACCGAGACCGAGGGGGATGACGAGGCCGTAGCAGGCGTGGAGCAGGCCAAGCGTTCGGTGGTGGTCATTGAGGTCATCACCGGAAACGGCGGCGGTACGGGTACCGGCATCATCATGACCTCCGACGGCTATATCGCCACCAACCACCACGTCATTGAGGGCGCGACCCGCATCAAGGTCACTTTCTATGACGGAACCGTCATGGAAGCCGAGGCGGTGGGCTCTTCCAAAATGGATGACTTGGCCGTCATTAAGGTGGATACCGTGGGACTTCCCGCCGCCACCTTTGCCCACTCCGACGATTGCTACGTGGGTCAGACCGTCTACGCCATCGGCACCCCCGCAGGCCCCGATTTCGGCTGGACCACCACCAAGGGCATCATTTCCTACAAGGACCGCGAGGTCAAGATCTACGACGATGCCGACGGAACTCTCCAGAAGAAGCTCCGCCTCCTCCAGACCGATGCCAACGTCAACCCGGGGAACTCGGGAGGACCTCTGGTCAATACCAAGGGCGAGGTCGTGGGTGTCGTTTCCATGAAGCTGGCCGACGGCTATGAGGGCATCGGCTTTGCCATTCCCTCGGACGGCGCGGTGGAGATTCTGGAGGCCATTGTAAAGTTCGGGAACGCCGACAACATCAATTCCTCCCTCCACCACAAGCGTCCCATGCTGGGCATTACGGGCGTATACGTGGACGGCGGCGAATACTACCTGCCCAACGAAACGGGAGTCAAGCGTCTCACCGAGGAGGAGCTGGCCAATTACGACAAGAGCGAGCTCATCCACCCCGCGGTTTCGGGGGTGTACGTCATGGGCTTTGCCGAGGGTATGGATGCCGCCGACAAAATGGAGGTGGGCGACATCATCACCGCCTGCCAAGGGGAGGAGATCACCTCCATGAACGTCCTCTCGGGGATCATCAATGACTACTACGCGGGGGACACCATCACCCTGACGGTCTACCGCGGCAGCGTCTATTCCCCGGTAGACATTGTCCTCTCCGCCCAGCCCGAGGAGACAAAGTGAGCGATTCACAAATAATTCGCAAATTATTTTGAGCTTTTTTCAAAGAACCTATTGCATTTTTCTTTCGAGTGTGGTATAATATCTCGGTAAGAGTATGCGCACGCCCTGCGCGTGCAAACAAGTATTGGAGGATATACCAAAATGCCTACTATTGAACTGATTCTCGGCATCGTGCTGGGTGTGATTTCTCTGGGTCTGGTGGTTGCTGTTCTGATGCAGCCCGGTAAGGATAAGCGTCTGTCCGGTGCGATCGCCGGCGGTGCCGATACCTTCTTCGCCAAGGGTAAGGCCGGTAAGTGGGACCAGCTTCTGGGTAAGATCACGGTTGCTATGTGCATCGCCTTCTTCGCGCTGATTCTGGTTCTGTATTGCCTCGTCGCGGCCTGAGAACGACACGCTCGACCGCTAACCCGCCGCGCCTCGGCGTTGGCGATATTGCGGTAAGAAAAGTCCGTTTCCTGACCGAAGCGGACTTTTTCTTATGAAAGCAGACCGAGCCCGCCCTGCGGCGCGTTTTCGGGATGCTCTTCCGATTTTCATATATTGGAGGTACGTATGAACAATACCCCCCGTTATCACGAACCCACCCGTACCCGCCGTCCCGCAGAGGACGCCGAGCCCATCCGTACCGTGGACGAGATCAAGGCGGGCTGGCCCATGGCGGGCTTTCGGTTCCGCTTTGACGATCGGACAAGCCTTTTGATGCTTGTGCTGATCGCTCTTTTGACTCTGTCCCTGATCCTGTCCCTGATCCTATTCATCAGCGGTCGGGAGATTTACTTCAATTTCCCCTCCAAGCCCTCAGCCGAGGAAAGCGGCGGCGGCGTAGCCGCTGAAAAGGGGGATTTCCCCTATGCCGACGGTGTCAGCGGAAGCATCCTGCTCCCGTGGGCGGATAAGGTGAGCATCATTCCCGCCGATAGCATCAACGCCGCCCATGCCGCCCTGGCCGACCTCTCCACGGGGGAGATCATCGCCTCCCGCAAGGCTGACGAGACCATATACCCCGCCTCCATGACCAAGGTCATGACCCTCATCGTGGTGGTGGAGAACCTGCCCGACGAGGACTGCCTCAAGGAGGAGATCACCATCAGCTCGGACATCTACGAGCAAATGAAGGCCGAGGGCTCCTCGGGCATCGGTATGGTGGCGGGAGAAAAGCTGACGGTAGAGTCGCTGCTCTACGCCCTCATGCTGAAATCCGACGGCATAGCCGCCTGTGAGCTGGCTCGCTACGTGGCGGGAAGCGTGGAGGATTTCGTGGAGCTCATGAACCAGAAGGCCGAGAAGATGGGGCTTTCAGGCACCCACTTCGAGAACCCCACGGGTCTGTTCCACCAGAACCACAGATCCACCGCCCGCGAGATCGCTTCCATCATGGCCTACGCCATGAACATGAGGCTCTGCCGCAAGATCCTTCTGACCCAGTCCTACGTCGCCCCTTGCGTGGGTGTGGACGGGCAGAAGTTCAACTACAACCTCTACCATAATCTCATCGTCACCCAGTTCGAGCGGGTTGACGTGAACCAGCCCACTACCGTCAAGGTGGCGGCGGGTAAGACCGGCTTTACCAACGAGAGCCGCTACTGTCTTGTCACCTATGCCGAATCCGCCGACGGTCACGGCTACGTCTGCGTCACCGCCGAGGGCGACAGCTACAGCACCTGTATCGCTGACTACATCGCCATCTACAATACCTACGCCAATCCGTAAAGAAAAACCGTTGCGTTCCAACATCGAGCGCAACGGTCCTTTTTTACAGAATCAAGAGAAACAGAAGCTTACTGACGATATGCACCCCCGCGTGAGCCAGCATGGCGTAGCCTACGTGGTGCTTGGTGTAGAGCCACCCAAAGCCCAGAGCCAGACCGCCGTTGAGCAGGAAGCAGCGGATCAGCAGAGCGGGGGTCAGCTCGCCGAACAGCACCGCGGTGGCGGGGAGATGCCCCGCGGCGAAGAGGAGAGCGGCGACGATATTGGCCACGGCGAAGAGCCAAGCGGGCAGGGAGTCGGTGTCTGTTCCCTTACAGAACAGCTTGCGAAGCACCCATGCCACCAAGGACAGGAAGAACAGACGGAGCATGACCTCCTCGATGACACCGCCATAGAGCAGGGAAGCCATCCAAGCGTCCGCCGTCAACCCGCCCCTGTCGCTATTCAGAATGAGATCTCCACCCACGGCGGGGTTGAAAACAAAGGTATCCAGCAGAGACAGGGCAAGACCGCCCGCCACAGAAATGAGCAGCGTAAAGACCGCGGGCTTTTCGGAGAGCCTGAAGGGACGGATCAACCCCAGCCCATCGGCCAGGATATAGCCGAAGAAGCCGCAGAAGGAAGCGTACAGGACGGCCTGCATCACGGTGATGGCGTAGACCATCCCGATACTGCCCACCTGCGCCACCGCCGCCTCAATCTCCTCCTCGGGGATGAAAGCGAACTGGTAGCGGAGAGTGAAGAAGCCGCCTGCAAGGGCGAAGGGAATCAGGGAGAGGGTGAAGAACAGAGCCCTCTTCCATTTGTTGTGTGTACGGTCGGGAATCATACTTCCTCCTCCTTGTCCGCGGCGTTGATATGAGTCTCCACGCAGTAGCCCCTGTGACCGCAGGCGGGACAGGTCAGCTTGCGGGTGTTGGGGGTATGAAAGGCGTTGAAGAAGCTCCAGAATTTGGGTTGGAATACCTTGTGGCAGGCGGGGCAGATGTAGGCGACCTGCCTATAGTAGTAGGCGGTCAACCACAGGCACAGGGCGATGGCCACGGGCATACCCACGGCGAAGGGCCACCAGATGCCCTCCAGTACCCACAGAATCACGGTGCCGATCTCGATCAGCTCGGCCAGAACGGCTACGGCGATCATGACCGCGCGGGTCTTGCATAGCTTTTTCTTGTTTTGCATAACGGTTGCTATGTCTCCAATGGATTCAAGGGAAAAAGACTCCACACCTGCCACCTCGCGGCGCAGGTAACTGATCTTTTCCAGCTTGTCTCGGCTCTCCTCCAGCTCGCTGCGCACCTCCCGCTCCTGCTCGGAGAGCAGAAGGTGGATGACCCGCTCGGGATGCTCCTCCGAGAGCAGCTCCCCGATACGGTTGATAGAGAGCCCCAGATCCCGCAGAAAGCAGATCACCCGCATACGCTTTACATCGGCAACGGTATAGAGCCGCCGTCCGCCCTCGGTGAGCGAGGAGGGGATGAGGATGCCGCGGGTATCGTAGTATTGCACGGTACGTACCGACACGCCGCAGAGCTTGGCGATCTCTCCCGTGGTGTACAGGCCGTCGGGGTTCTTGATGGGTTCGGACATAGCGTTTACCTCCTTTCAAGGGCTATTATAGCATATTACGCGGCGTCATGAGCAACCCCTTACGCAGGGGGATTTTTTTGTTTTGGGCAAAAAAGTTTTAAATTGAGGTTTATAGGTGGCTTGCATAGCACCAAAAGAATACTCACCCAAATGCCCGCATTCTCCCCCACCCGCTTCGCGGGAGGTCTCCCTGCGGGTCGGTCACAACGCGGCTCTGGCCGCCACTGGCGGCCATTCACTACCGCGTTGCCGCTTCGCTACCCCTCGGGGAGGGAGCCTCTTTCCCAACCCCGCGGAAATTCTTTGCCCGATAAGTGGTTTTTGCCCGCGCTCTTTAGGCTCCCTCCGGGAGCGAGCTCCCGCCCGCAGGCGGGTGAAGGAGTACGCGTGC
>JAZNUO010000137.1:0-2168 GCA_045592305.1 Eubacteriales bacterium
TGGTGGGGTGCAGGGGTGAAACCCCTGCCGCTAAACCCCAATTTTCAGTCTCAACCGCTCCTATGAAAGCCCGTTCGGTATTCTTCCGGGCGGGCTTTCTTCTTCACGAATCCGTCACATAACCGTCACCCCGAATTTTAAATATTTATTTACAAAATTGCCGATATATCCGTAACAAATATACGATACCATTATAATAGCGCAGTTTGGCGTAATGCAATCCGAAATGAACAGGAAGGTAATTACATGGGAATCTTCGACGTATTGACACTGGTATGCGGTCTGGCGTTGTTCCTGTACGGCATGGACGTCATGGGCGACGCGCTGAAAAAGAGCGCAGGACGCAAGCTCAAGACCATCCTCGGCAGTCTCACCTCCAATCGCTTCAAGGCTCTTTTGCTGGGTCTGGGCGTGACCGCCGTTATCCAGTCCTCCTCGGCGACCACCGTCATGGTGGTGGGCTTCGTCAACTCGGGCACCATGCTCCTGTCCCAGGCCGTGGGAGTCATCATGGGCGCCAACATCGGTACCGCCGTCACCGCGTGGCTCACCGCTCTCAACGGCATTGAGGGAGGCGCCGACGCGCTGGCCTGGACCCAGTGGCTCAAGCCCGACGCATGGATGCCTGTTCTGGCGCTCATCGGCATCTGCCTCATCATGTTCTCCAAGAAGAGCAAGATGAAGGACTTGGGCGTGATCCTCATGGGCTTTGCCGTCCTGATGGTGGGTATGGATCTCATGTCGGGAGCCGTCAGCGGTCTCAAGGGCGATCCCAACTTCACCAGAATCCTGACCATGTTCAAAAACCCCATTCTGGGCGTGCTGGCGGGCGCCGTTCTGACCGCCGTCGTCCAGTCCTCCTCCGCCTCCATCGGTATCCTGCAAGCCCTGTCCTCCACGGGGGCGATCTCCTACGGTATGGCCATTCCCATCGTTCTGGGTCAGAACATCGGCACCTGCGTCACCGCCATGATCTCGGCAGCGGGCGCGGGCAAGAACGGTAAGCGCACCGCGCTGGTTCACCTCTACTTCAACATCATCGGCGTGGTATTCTGGCTGGGTATGTACTATCTGGTCGGCTGGATTCTCAAGACAACCAACGTATTTGACTTCCTGACACCGGCAGAGAATACCACCGTCAACATGTGGGGCATCGCCGCCATCCACACGGTATTCAAGCTCCTTGCCGTGGGTCTTTTGTTCCCCTTCGCGAACGGTCTGGTCAAGCTGGCCGAGAGGACCATCAAGGGCGACGACAAGAAGGGCGACGAGTACACCGATCTGCTGGACGGGCGTCTGCTGGCTACCCCCTCGGTGGCTCTGGAGCGCAGCCGCGCCGTCTCGGGTCAGATGGCCGCGGTCTCCTGCCGGTATATCCGCCATTCCATCGCCCTGTTCCGTGACTATGACGGGAAGAAGGCCGACGAAATTCGGGAGGCCGAGGGCAAAGTGGACATCTACGAGGACGCGCTGGGCTCCTATCTGGTCAAGCTCTCATCCCGGAACATGGACGAGCGGGACAGCCACGAGGTCACAAAGCTCCTCCACATCATCGGGGATCTGGAGCGCATTTCCGACCACTCGGTGAATCTGGTGGATTCTGCCGAGGAGATCAAGGATAAGGCGCTGGTATTCAGTGAGGAGGCCAAGGCCGAGCTGGACGTGCTGTACGCCGCCGTCACCGAGATCGTCACCATCACCGAGCAGGCCCTGGCCGATGCGGATCTGGAGCTGGCCGCCCGCATCGAGCCGCTGGAGCAGGTCATCGACGATCTCCGCGACGACATCAAGACCCACCACATCCACCGCCTCAAGAAGAGCGAGTGCACCGTGGAGCACGGCTTCGTCCTGTCCGACATCCTGACCAATCTGGAGCGCGTATCCGACCACTGCTCCAACATCGGCGGCTGTCTCATTGAAATGGCCAAGAATGAAACCCTTGACCTCCACGATTACCTCCACCGCGTCCACGTGGGCGGCATGGAGTACAAGGAGCTCTTCTCGGAGTACAAGATCAAGTACGCCCTGCCCGAGAGCGACGAGCCGTAATTGAAAATGGCAAGGCACCGTCGGGATGGCGGTGCTTTGTTTGTAAATTGGGGTTTATCGGGCAGGGGCGAGGAAAACGCCAAAGGGAAACTTCTTGAAAGAAGTTTCCCTCTGGACAC
>JAZNUO010000138.1:0-2593 GCA_045592305.1 Eubacteriales bacterium
CGCTTTGCTCGGGGTTTCCCTCTGGACTCCCTTCAAGAACTTTCAGAAAGTATTGATAAATAGCCTTTTTTGAAAGTTCTTGGGATTCTTAAACCCTTCGCAAACTTCGCCGAAGGCGAATTTGCACCGAGCGAAAGCGAGAAGGCTTTCAAGAAGGGTTTAAGCGGGGTGCAGGGGTGAAACCCCTGCCCGATAAACCCAAATTTGATCTTTCCCAAATCGCCATTCTCACAGAAAGGATATACCCTTATGTCCACCAAAAAGATTCCCGAGCTCTTCGGCAGCATGGTATTTAACGATGACGTCATGCGTTCCCGCCTCCCCCGCGAGGTCTACAAGGCTCTGACCAAGACCATTGAGAAGGGTCGCACCATCGACCCCGCCATCGCTGACGTGGTGGCCAACGCCATGAAGGACTGGGCCATCGAGAAGGGCGCGACCCACTACACCCACTGGTTCCAGCCCCTGACGGGTGTGACCGCCGAGAAGCACGATGCCTTCATCTCCCCCATCGCGGGGGACCGCGTGGTCATGGAGTTCTCGGGTAAGGAGCTCATCAAGGGCGAGACCGACGGCTCCTCCTTCCCCTCGGGGGGGCTTCGCGCCACCTTCGAGGCCCGCGGCTACACCGCCTGGGATCCCGCCTCCTACGCCTTCGTCAAGGACGGCACCCTCTACATCCCCACCGCCTTCTGCTCCTACACGGGTGAGGCTCTGGACACAAAGACCCCGCTGCTGCGCCCCATGGATGCCATCAGCGAGCAGTCCCTCCGCATTCTCCGTCTGTTCGGTGATACCGCCACCACCCGCGTCACCACCACCGTGGGCGCTGAGCAGGAGTATTTTCTGGTCAACCGCGAGTATTTTGAGGAAAGAAAAGACCTCATCTACTGCGGCCGTACCCTCTTCGGCGCGCCCGCTCCCAAGGGACAGGAGATGGACGATCACTACTTCGGCCCCATCAAGCCCAAGGTAGCCGCCTTCATGGACGAGCTGGACGAGGAGCTCTGGAAGCTGGGCATCAACGCCAAGACCGAGCACAACGAGGCCGCCCCCGCTCAGCACGAGCTGGCTCCCATCTACGCCACCACCAACATGGCGGTGGATCAGAACCTCATCATTATGGAGCATATGCGGCTCATCGCCGAGCGGCACGGGCTGGTCTGCCTCCTCCATGAAAAGCCCTACGCGGGGGTCAACGGCTCGGGTAAGCACAACAACTGGTCCCTGACCACCGACGGCGGCAAGAATCTGGTGGATCCCGGCAAGACCCCCAGGGAGAACACCCGTTTTCTCCTCTTCCTCGCCGCCATTGTCCGCGCCGTGGACGAGTATCAGGATCTCCTCCGTATGTCGGTAGCCTACCCCGGTAACGATCACCGCTTGGGGGGCTATGAAGCTCCCCCCGCCATCATTTCCATGTTCCTCGGCGAGGAGATGAACGACATCGTCAACTCCATCGTGGAGGAGCGGGTCTACACCGACCACAAGGCGGGTACCATGAATCTGGGTATCCCCTCGGTTCCCACCTTCCGAAAGGACACCACCGACCGCAACCGCACCTCCCCCTTCGCCTTCACGGGCAACAAGTTCGAGTTCCGCTCCCTGGGCTCCTCCCAGAACATCGCCATGCCCAACGTGGTCATCAACACCGCCGTGGCCTCGGTGCTCTGCGATATGGCTGACACCCTGGAGGCCGCCGTGGCGGACGGTCAGGACTTCCCTGCCGCCGTGGCCAAGGTCATCAAGGACACCCTGACCGCCCATAGCCGCATCATCTACAACGGCAACGGCTACTCCCAGGAGTGGCTGGCCGAGGCCGCCCGCCGCGGTCTTTCCAACCTCCGCACCACGGTGGAATCCTGCGAGGTGCTGACAAGCGAACGCGCGGTGGAGCTGTTCTCCCGCTTTGGGGTTCTGTCCTCGGTGGAGCTTCACGCCCGCCGTGAGATCCTGCTGGAGAGCTACGCCAAGATGCTCAACATCGAGGCTCAGACCATGATCCTCATGGCCACCCGTCAGATCATTCCCGCCGTGGAGTCCTACATCGTAAAGCTGGGCAATGCCGCCCGCGCCAAGCTGGATATTCTGGGAGACAACCCCGCCTGCGTCCGCGTGGAGCGGGAGCTGATGACCCGTCTCTCGGAGCTGACCGCCGCCACCTACGATGCCGTCCACGCCCTCCGCCAAGCCGACCGCGAGGCCCAGACCGCGGGGGATGCCCACGCTGTCGCCGTCGCCTTCCGCGATAAGGTGGTTCCTGCCATGGCCGCCCTCCGCGCGCCTGTGGATGAAATGGAGACCCTGGTCGCCTCCGAGGACTGGCCCCTGCCGACTTACGGGGAAATGATGCATAAGCAGTAAGGTGACAATTTAGTCAATATGTTAAATTGGGGTTTATCGGCGCGATAGACTCCATGTACTTTTCTCTCCCTGTCGAGAGAAAAGTACCAAAAGAGCGCCACGCAAGGAAAGTACCCACGGTACTTTCCTTACGGATCCTTTCGCCTGATCTGCGTGCCCATTTGCCGATGGGCAAATGGTCTGACACGCTGTCAAGTCGCGGTTTGCCATGGGGCCGCACGGCCATCAG
>JAZNUO010000139.1:0-3789 GCA_045592305.1 Eubacteriales bacterium
CACTTTGACTCCCGTATGTACCGTCAGGACATCACGGGCAGTATGGCGCACGCTTCCATGCTGGCCGCCTGTAACATCATCACCGAGGCCGAGGCCGACACCCTTATCGCGGGGCTGGAGGGGATCCTCACCGACATTGAGTCGGGAGCCCTCTCCATCGACATGACCTGCGAGGATATTCACATGTTCGTAGAGCAGGTGCTCACCGAGCGGTTGGGCGACGTGGGCAAGAAGCTCCACACCGCCAGAAGCCGTAACGATCAGGTGGCGCTGGACATCCGTATGTACCTCCGCGACGAGATCACCGAGATCATCACCTTGACCCGCGACCTCATCGAGGCGCTGACCGAGCAGGCAGAGGCAAACGCCGCCACCATCATGCCCGGCTACACCCACCTCCAGCGCGCCCAGCCCATCACCTTCGGTCATCATCTGATGGCCTACGCCATGATGCTCCTCCGCGACATTGACCGCCTGAAGGACGTGAGCCGCCGCATGAACCTCTCCCCCATCGGCTCCTGCGCGCTGGCGGGCACCACCTACGCCACCGACCGCCGCTTCGAGGCGCAAAAGCTGGGCTTCGACGGCATCGTCCTCAACTCGCTGGACGGCGTGTCCGACCGTGATTTCGCGGTGGAATTCATTTCGGCCTGCTCCCTTTTGATGATGCACCTCTCCCGCTTCTCTGAGGAGATCATCCTGTGGTCGAGCTGGGAATTCAAGTTCGTGGAGCTCTCCGACGCCTACACCACAGGCTCCTCCATCATGCCCCAGAAGAAGAACCCCGACATGGCCGAACTCATCCGCGGCAAGACGGGTCGCGTTTACGGCGATCTCATCGCCCTGCTCACCACCCTCAAGGGCATTCCGCTGGCCTACAACAAGGATATGCAGGAGGACAAGGAGCGCATCTTCGACTGCGTGGATACCGTCAAGATGTGCCTTGCCGTGGCCGCTCCCATGGTCGCCACCATGAAGGCCATTCCCGAGAATATGCTCCGCGCGGCGCAGGGCGGCTTCATCAACGCCACCGATCTCGCCGACTATCTGGTGAAGAAGGGACTCCCCTTCCGCACCGCCTACAAGATTTCGGGTCAGATCGTCGCCCATTGTATCCAAAGCAGGGAAGTGCTGGAGACCCTGCCTCTGGAGACCTACCGCACCTTCTCCGACCTCTTCGGTGAGGATCTTTACGGCGAGATCAGCCTGCAGACCTGCGTGGAGAAGCGCATCTCCGAGGGGGGAACCTCCGTAGGCTCGGTGAAGAGCCAGATCGCGTTCGTGCGCGGTGAAATCGAAAAAATGTAAAATCGGTATTGACAAGTATTAAGTAATCTGCTATAATAAGAGAACAGAAACTGTTGGGGATTCGTCCTTCACTTCGGCATGTAAAGTCCGCGGGGCAGTTTCTGTTTTTTATGCAAAAAAGCAGTTATCAAAAGGGGCTTCCCATTGGTAACTGCTTTTGATTTTGGGGTAATAAACAAAAAGGTTGATTATTTTTGGTGAGTATGTCAATTCCAACCGTTACTGAAAAGTGGTATAATCATACCATATAGTAACCTATTCAAACATATCTCTGCAAGAGGTGAATCTTTTATGGTTTTTAACACGGTATATACAGTAAAAAAAGAAATTAGCAAAGATGCGTTTCTTAGACAATTGCTATATGATTTGGCAAGCGACAATGGAACTCCTCCTGATGTAGTGGATGCCAAATTTCGTCCAGTAGAAGAAGATGTGGAAGAAGTTATTGTGTGTACTGCTCACATTGAAATGGACTATTCAGCATCATTAGGTTATGACCGAGAGGGAAAGCATTGGACGGCCGATGAACAAATCAAGTCAAAAGATCTTGGAGAGAGAGAACAGAGTATAGAAGTTACTACGGAGTGGACGACTTATCGCGGACACGCTTCGGGCGAAATAACTGCTACTGCATTGAATGGATCAAAAATGTCTCATTCGGACCACAATATGATAGAATCCGTCATCAAATCAATACAAAGTCACAGCATTGATGTACAAGGCGAGGCGGATGTGAATGACGAAGGCAGAGAAAACGTTTTGCGCGAGTGTAGGAAGCTCTTTAAGAATAATATTCGTTTTCCGGGAGATCGGCAAAAGAATACCAGAACCAATTCTGATATTACAGTATTGGATTTTTGTTGCTACAAATTGCCAATTTACACTGTTGAATTTACCTACAATGAAAAAACATACTTTGCGTGGGGATATGCCTGCGGAAGTCTTAAGGTCTACTGCAAAGGTTATCCTTGTATGGCAGATATGGATGAGACGCAAATTGAGGAAAAAACAAGGAAGTACAGAATGGTTAGCAAGGCTGCACGGTTAATATTTGTAGGGTCACTTTTCTTTGCTTGCATTATGTGCTTTGTTCATACGCCGTGGTGGTTGGTTATGCCAATAGCTTCGTTGGCGATGGCGATCTTTAGTCACCGTAAATTCAAAGATGAATATGACCGCATTTGGCTTTCATGTTTCAGTATAGAAACAAAGCAAGATGCATTGGAAGAAGCTTTTAAAGCTCGTTCTTTTGACATGCTCACAGAGGAAGAAAGAAAACTCTTTTGGATCAAATACCATACCCATTATGCCATGGGTGAAGAATCAAATCAAGAAAGATAAGAGGCATAGAACTGCACAC
Organism: Eubacteriales bacterium; assembly: GCA_045592305.1. Classification (GTDB taxonomy): domain Bacteria; phylum Bacillota; class Clostridia; order Oscillospirales; family CAG-272; genus CAMEON01. Next base: position 2,669 of record JAZNUO010000139.1, read on the forward strand.
TTTTTAGACTTTACCAAAACAAGCCCTCGGATCCGTCCGAGGGCTTTTGCTATGCCGAATATATTCTCTCAAAAACACTTCCCGCTCTTACAATCCTCGGTATTCCCGCCTCTGTAGCACAGCTCGTTGGGACAAGACCCCGTGGCGGTGATCTCCACAATATTCTGCACCGTGGTCTCGGCAATGTTGGACAAAGCCTCCTCGGTCAGGAAGGCCTGATGGGAGGTCACGATGACGTTGGGCATGGAGATCAGCCGCGCCAGCACGTCATCCTCCAGAATGTGCCCGGAGTTGTCCTCGAAGAACAGATCGGATTCCTCCTCGTACACGTCCAGACAAGCCGCGCCCACGTGACGGGACTTGATCCCCGAGAGAAGCGCCTCGGCATCCACCAGCGCGCCGCGGGAGGTGTTCAGCAGCACCACACCCTTCTTGCACTTGGAAAGGGAAGCTCCGTCGATGATGTGGTAGGTTTCCTCGGTCAGAGGACAATGAAGGGAAATGACATCGCTCTCCGCGAACAGCTCGTCCGGCTCCACGTAGCGGACGGTATCCCCATTGTCCAACCCCTGCGCGGGGAATTTGTCGTAGCACAAGACCTTCATGCCAAAGCCGCGGCAGATGTCGATGAACACCCGACCGATGCGACCCGTGCCGATGACACCCACGGTCTTGCCGTGGAGATCAAAGCCCGTCATGTTGTTGAGGCTGAAATTGAAATCACGGGTGCGAATGTAGGCCTTGTGGATGCGGCGGATGGAGGTGAGGAGCAGAGCCATGGTATGCTCGGCCACCGCGTAGGGGGAGTAGGCGGGGACTCTCACCACGTGGATGCGTCCGAAGGCGTGCTTCATGTCCACGTTGTTAAAGCCCGCGCAGCGCAGAGCGACGAGGGAGACCCCCAGCTCGCAGAGACGGTCGATGACGGCGGCATTCACGGTATCGTTGACGAACACGCAAACCCCGTCAAAGCCGTGAGCCAGCTCCACCGTGTCCTCGTTGAGCTTTGCCTCAAAATACTTGAATTCCACGTCCTGCTCGCCGCCGAAACGGTCGAAGGAGGGCTTGTCATAATTCTTAGCGTCAAAAAAAGCGATCTTCATAAAGTATCCTTTCTGCAT
>JAZNUO010000140.1:0-6286 GCA_045592305.1 Eubacteriales bacterium
CTCCGCTCCCCCCTCCGTCCTCCCGCCCTCCGCCGAGACCCAAGCCGAGGCCGCGGACATCGCCGCCACCATCGCGGCATACCAAGCCCAAATCGCCGATCTCCAAGCCGCCCTCCTCGACCTGAAGGAGGAAAACTACATCACCCGCGCCGAGTACGAGCAACGGATCAGCGCCCTCACCGCCGAGATCGCCGCTCTGGAAGCCCGTCTCTCCCTGTCCGAAGGTCCCGAATCCACCGCCGATCTTTCCGTGTCGGGCACGCCCCAGAAGCCCCCCGCAGGCTCCGCCGAGACCGACAAGCCCTCTGCCATGGCCTTCCACTACGAAATTCAGGACGGTCATGCCGTGATCCTGACCTATTTAGGGGACGAGGTGGACGTCACCGTCCCCGCCGCCATCGAGGGCTACCCCGTCACTACCGTGGAGGAGGCCGCCTTCAAGGGAACCTCCGTCGTCACGGTCAAGCTTCCCTACTCGGTCACAAGCATCGGCTGGTTTTCCTTCGCGGACTGCAAAAATCTTACCGCCGTCACTCTCTCCCCCTCGGTGGAGTCCATCGGCTACGGAGCCTTCGACGGATGCGGACAGCTCACCCTCATCTGCCCCTCCGATTCCTACGCCGCACGGTACGCGGAGAGCTTCGGCATCCCCCACGTTGAAGAATAACAGGCGATTGCGGAGCGCTCATACTATTCTCTGATAAAAGCTTTGATTTGTTGGTCTAATACTATTCTCTGATAAGAACATTGATTTGTCGGTCTAATACTAATCCTTAATAAAAATCTCGAACCGAGTCTGCCCTCTCCGTCACGCCAAGGGCGTGCCACCTCCCCCAAAGGGGGAGGCTTATGCAAGGCTCTCCCTCTGGGAGAGCAGCCGCGAAGCGGGTGAGAGGGAATTCAAATTCAAGGTTTTATTACGGGATTAGTGTAAAAAGTGCCATATTATTTGCCCGCGCTCTCCCCCAGTCACGGCTACGCCGTGCCGGCCCCCTCCCGTAGGGGGCCTTTTACAAGCAGAAACCGTCGCCTTTAGGCTCCCTCCGGGAGGGAGTTGTCGCGCAGCGACTGAGGGAGCCCGCGTGCTGTTGATTTGATATTTTATTTGAGGGGATCGGAGAACGCGAAATGCAAAAAAGACCGTATACCCTAAAACAGGTACACGGTCTTTTTCTATGCGATTCGGTCAGATATCCACCCGATTCCGCTCCTCCCCCGCGAAAAACGCCCTCATATTGAGGATCATTTCATCCAGACACCGCGCCCGCGCCTCGTACGCCCCCCACGACATGTGAGGGGTCAACAGCACGTTCTCGCGATCGCGGATGGCGTAGTAGGGATGGCTCTCGGGGAAGGGCTCCGCGCTGTACACGTCACAGCCCAGCGCCCCGATCTTCCCCGATTCCACGGCGGCGGCCACGGCGGCCTCGTCGGTAACGGCTCCTCTGGCCATGTTGACGAAGATCACCCCGTCCTTCATCATGGCGATCTCCCGCTCCCCGATCAGCCCGCGGGTCTCGGGGGTCAGGGGGGTGTGGACGGTCACAATGTCCGACTCACGGAGCAGGGTCGGGAGATCCACGCTCACCCCGTCGGGATGGCGGCGGTTGGTCAGCACCCGACACCCCAGCGCGCGGGCCACGTCAGCCACACGGGAGCCGATCTTCCCCGCGCCCACAACACCCCACGTCAGCCCCGCGATCTCGTGATAGGAAGGAGCCAGCATATTGGCGTTCCCCCCGTGGGTGTAGGAGCCGTCGGCGGTAGCGGTGCAGTAGGCAGGCAGATGGGTGATGAGGGACAGCACCAGCCCCACCGTCACCTGCATGACACTCTCAGAGGAGTACCCCCGCACGTTGGCCACAGCCACACCGTGGCGGCGGCAGGCCTCCAGATCAATGTTGTCAAAGCCCGTGGCGGCCACGCAGATGATACCCGGCGATCCGGCGGGCGCGCCCTCGTCGGGCAGTTGAGCCTCCCCGATCTTCACCTTATTCAGGATGACGGCATCCGCCCCCGTGATGCGCTCACGGACAGTCTCGGGCGGGGACACACGGTAGACCGTCACCTCCCCCTCGGCCTCCAGCGGAAGCAGGGACAGATCATCCCCCAGGGTTCCCGCGTCCAGTACGACGATTTTTTTCATGGTGATCTCCATTCTTTACGTGATAACTCTTTCACACGCCGCAGCGTATTTCACTTGCGCGAAGCGCAAATTTCACCCATCCGCAAGGATGGATTTCACACACGCGAAGCCGTGTATTTCACTGCCAAAAATGGCGGCCATTGGGCGGCGTGCCGACAAATGGCAAGAGGGAGGGCATCATGATCCGATACCCTCCCCTCTTCGATCCTTTTCGCTATGTAGTCAGAAAATCAAGCCTCGACGGGAGCCTCAACCATCTCCTCAACAGCCTCGCACTCGCACTCAGCCTCGACAGCCTCGCAAGCGCACTCGCACTCGCAAGCGATGTTCTTCTTGGGCAGCTTAGCCTTGACAGCGTCCACAGCGCCCACGGCGGTCTCCTTGACCTTACCGGCAGCAGTGACGGCGGTCTCCTTGACCTTACCGGCAGCGGCCACGGTAGCGGCCTTGGTCTTGGCGATGGCGGCCTGACCCTTCTCGGACTTCAGAGCCTCGTAAGCGGCGATCACGCAACCGGCAGCGGCAGCACCGGCGGCAGCGGCGACCAGAACGACCTCAGCGGTCACGTCGTTGGTCTTCTTCTTGTTGCAGAACTCGAACTTCATGGTTTGTATCCTCCATATATTGTGTTTTCTTTTTTATCCGCGTATCGCGGGAATAAACTGTTTTTTTGCGGCATCTCCACCCAAAGGAGAGCCCGCGGGGTACGGTCAATCCTCCGCCGCAACGGCAGCGTCGGTGATCATGATGCAGACGCGGGGCACGTCGGAATAGAAGCCGTAGCGTCCGGTCTTGCAGGAGGCGATCTTGTCCACCACCTCCATGCCCTCGATCACCTGCCCGAAGGCGGCGTACTGAGCGTCCAGATGGGGCGCGTCCTCATGCATGATAAAGAACTGGGAGGAGGCCGAGTCGGGGTCGCTGGTGCGAGCCATGGACAGGGTGCCTCTCTTGTGCTTCAGGTCATTCTGCATGTAGCCGTTGGCCTTGAACTCGCCGCGGATGGCACGGCACGGCTTCTGATCGAACTCGGGGGTCATGCCGCCGCCCTGGATCATAAAGCCCTTGATGACGCGGTGGAAGATCAGCCCCTTGTAGAAGCCGCTCTCCACCAGGGAGAGAAAGTTCTCCACGGTCTTGGGTGCCTTATCGGGGCGAAGCTCCATCACGATCCTGCCCAGCTCGGCGGGGGTCTCGCCGCTCATCTCGGCGACGGTAAAAATCACCTTGGGAAAATTGCTCATGTCGGTTGTTCTCCTGATTGAATGGTGTCTCGCGTGTCGGGGATCAGCCCGTAGCCCACGCGGAAAAGGTAGTCCATCCGCTCGGTCTGCCCCGTGAGGTGCAGGTAGCCGAACAGGACCTCCATTCCCGTGGCGCGGCGGTACTCCGCCACAGACGCGGACTTGGGCACGTTACCGTGTCCCATGTTCCGCCCTCTGCGGTAGACGGCTGCCTCCACCTCGGACAGGTGAGGCTCCATACGCCCCATAGCCTCGGACTGAGCCGAGGCGCGGACGAAATCCAGCGACGCGCGGTTGAGGTGAGCCGAGGTGGAAAGTCCCCGCTCGCTCACCAGATAGGTGCGGACGCAGACCTCCAGCACGCTGTCACCCAGATAGGCCAGCGCGGGGGTGGTGATGTCCGAAAGCTCCATGTGTGACGACTCCTTGTGGGATAATACTTACGCCTCGATGGCATCCTCGACCTCAACGGCCTCCTCGATGTCAAAGCTGTCGCTGCCGCCCTCAGGGATGTCGTAGTCCTCGCTTCTGCGGTAGACGCGGAGGAGCAGGGTGCGGATCTCGAAATCACCGTTGCGCTTGACGATCAGCTTGTAGGGGAACAGAAGCACCACGATGATGCCGCCCACGACCGACAGAAGAATGGTCCAGAACAGCTTTCTCTGCTTGGCGCGACGCTCGTATTCCTTCTTGTGGATGAAGTGATCGACGCGATCCAGCACGTTCTCATACACGTCCACGATCTTAGCGCCAAACTTAGCGATGGCTCCGAGTACCTTGAAAATGAACATAATTGTTTCCTGCCTTTCTGTATTTATGGATTTTGGTTACGTATTTGACCCATCAGTTCTTGAGACTGTGGATGGGAGCGGGAATGCGACCGCCGCGGTGAATGAATTTGGCGGGGGAGTAGGGCTTCAGCTCCATGATGGGAGCCGTACCCAAAAGACCTCCGAAATCCACCTCGTCGCCAACCGTCTTGCCCACGGCGGGGATCACACGGACGGCGGTGGTCTTGGTGTTGACCACACCGATGGAAATTTCGTCGGCGATGAGCCCGCAGATGACCTCCTCGGAGGTATCACCGGGCACCGCGATCATGTCCAGACCCACCGAGCAAACTGCGGTCATAGCCTCCAGCTTTTCGATGGTCAGCGCGCCTCGCTTGGCGGCGGCGATCATGCCCGCGTCCTCGGAAACGGGAATGAACGCGCCCGACAAACCCCCCACGTGGGAGGACGCCATAACGCCGCCCTTCTTGACGGCGTCGTTGAGCATGGCCAGACAGGCGGTGGTGCCGTGAGCCCCGCAGGACTCCAGACCCATATTCTCCAGAATCAGTGCCACCGAATCACCGACGGCGGGGGTGGGAGCCAGAGACAGATCCACGATACCGAAGGGAACCCCCAGACGGTCGGCGGCCTCGGAGGCCACGAGCTGACCCACACGGGTGATCTTGAAGGCGGTCTTCTTGATGATGTCAGCCAGGGCGGACAGGTCGCAATTCCCTGCTCTCGCGATGGCAGAGCTCACCACACCGGGACCCGAAACACCCACGTTGATGACGGTATCGGGTTCCCCGACACCGTGGAACGCGCCCGCCATGAAGGGATTATCCTCGGGGACGTTGGCGAATACCACCAGCTTGGCGCAGCCGATGGAGTTGCGGTCGGCGGTGAGAGCCGCGGCCCGCTTGATGGTGGAGCCCATGAGGCGGATGGCATCCATGTTGATGCCCGCCTTGGTGGTGGCGACGTTCACCGAAGAGCAGACCAGATCGGTCTCAGCCAGCGCCTCGGGGATCACCGAAATCAGGTTTCTGTCCCCTTGGGTCATGCCCTTGTGTACCAGCGCGGAGTAGCCGCCGATGAAGTTGATACCCACGGTATCGGCCGCCCGCTGGAGGGTATGCGCCAGCTTCAGGAACACGTCGGGGGACATATTCCCCGCCACCAGCGAGACGGGGGTGACGGATACCCGCTTGTTGACGATGGGAATACCGTACTTCTTCTCAATGTCCTGACCCGTGGCAACCAGCTTTTCAGCCTTGCGGGTGATCTTATCGTAAATATTGTCGCACAGGCGGTTCCCGTCGTCGCTGACGCAATCGAAAAGGGAGATGCCCATGGTGACGGTGCGGATGTCCAGATTCTCCTCGCGGATCATCTGGATGGTTTCAAGTATATCTCTTGTATCAAGCATGGACGAGCTCCTCAGACATGGTGCATCGTGTTGAAAATGTCCTCATGCATGGTGTGGATCACCAGATCGTTGGTCTGGCCCAAGGCCTCCAGCTTGTCCACGAAATCCGAGAACCCAATGGTCAGGGAATCGATATCCGCCAGCATAATCATGGCGAAATAATCGCTCAGAACCGACTGGGAAATATCCACGATGTTGGCACCGAACTCGGCGCAGGCGGTCGCCACCTTGGCGATGATGCCCACGCTGTCCTTGCCCGTAACGGTAATGACTGCTTTCATGGGAAAACTCCTTTGGAGAATGCTATTAGTCATTATATTATACTATAAAACTTGTGGATATGCAAGAGGTAAATTATGAATTTTTCAGAATTTATGTGTGTTTTTTTCGAGAACGGACGCCCCCGTCCCGCCCGCCTCCGAGGCAAAAAATACGTAACGATTCAGTCGATAGTTAAAATTGCGGCGTAACTGTTCAGCCGTCCTTCACATTTGGGACTATAGAAGGGTTTTGCATATGTACTTTTCTTTCCGTGGCGAAAGAAAAGTATCAAAAGAATCGCCACGTAAGGGAGTCACCCACGGTGCCTCCCTTAAGAAACCCACCACCTGATCTGCGCGACTCTTTCGCCCACAAGGGGGCGAAAGAGTCTGATTGCGCGTAGGGTCGTCAATACCCGAAAGCCCGCACGAAC
>JAZNUO010000141.1:0-6831 GCA_045592305.1 Eubacteriales bacterium
TTCGACCTGGAGTCCTCCGACCCCACCCGCCTGACCGAGATTACCGAGAAGCTCAAGCGGCTCAATCCCGAGCAGCTTTCGCTGGTGTCCAAGCTGGTGGATCAGATGAAGTAAGATACGAGATACGAGATACAAGATACAAGATATGCAAAACCCCTTACGGCGGCTCTCGTTCTTTATCTTGTATCTCCGTATCTTGTATCTCCGTATCCGGTAACGAAAAAACGACCTCTTTTCAGAGATCGTTCCTTTTGTTATGCTTTTTGTAGCCCCGCCTATAAGCCGGGTTCTGTGCCCCCCTTGAGAGAGGCGACGGCCATCTATCTGCGCGCCTTGTCGCCAAAACGCTTCGCGGCTTTCGCCACGCGCCACCCAGTGAGTGGATTGGGTCGGGCCGACCCGCCTCGCGGCCTCACACGGTGTTGCATCGGATAGAGTTTACAGCAAATCCACGTTACCGTGGAAGTGGGTGAGCTCTTACCTCGCCTTTCCACCCTTACCGCCCATGGAGAACCATGAACGGCGGTCTATTTCTGTTGCCCTTTTCCGGCGGTTCCCCGCGGCTGACGTTATCAGTTATCCTGCCCTATGATGCCCGGACTTTCCTCACGGGAATACCTTTCGGCTTGATCCCGCGCGGCCGTCCGACGGAGCTACCCGACTATTATAGCACTTTTTCCCCCGCTTGTCAAGACTTTTTCCCTATGGAGGTCATTATGAGTCTCACCGAACCTTCCCTTTCCCCCAAAACCCTCGCCGGGATTCTGGACGCTCTGGAGCGCAAAGGTCCCCTCAGCCGTCGGGAGCTTGCCGCCCTTGCCTCGGTCAGCCCCTCCACCGTCTCCCGCGCCGCGGAGTACCTCACGGGAGTGGGTGTTCTGACCCCCTCCTCCCCGCAGACCGAGCAAAGAACCGCCCCGACCCTCGCCCCCGCCGCCGTTCTGCCCGTCCTGACCCTGCGCCGCGGACAGGGATCGGTTCACGCCCTGAACGCTCGTCTGGAGCTTTTGGGAACAAGCGTCACCGAGCTGAACCCCGATGGGAATAGGGAGGAGTGCCTGCGGCTGCTTTGCCGTCGAGCTATGACCCTGCTCAGTGGATGCGCCAAAGCCTCCGCTCTGCCCGTGGCCGCGCCTGTTCTGCTGGTGGAACGCGACGAGTCGGCACAGGGACGGTGGCGGGAGACCGTCACCGATACCATGGGCGTAGCCCCTCTCGCCATGATCCGAGAGGACACAGCCATCGCTTACGGTCTGCCGCGGGAAGCGTTACCCGAAAACGCTGCATCCCTCCTCTACCTGCGGACGGGGGAGATGAATTCGGCTTACCTGCTCGCCCGCTCGGATACGGGGGATTGGGTAAAATCTCCCCCCAAGCAGACCCTCGGTGAAGCCCTCACCCGCTACCTCAGGCGGGAGGACGGTGCCGCCGAAGCCCAGAGGCGGGGCGTGCTCCGCTTCATCCGCGACCTCAGCGGCTTCACGCGCCCCGATCTCCTGCTTCTGGAGGATCCCCGCGGGCTGTTTCGGAAGGAAAACCCATGGCGGGAAGCCCTGCCCGAGGGAGTGGAGCTCATCCACCGAAAGTCTCCCCCGACAGGTCTCTCCCTCCCCATCACGGGAGCAGCAGAGTACGCCCGCCGGCTTCTGTGGGAGAAGATGGCAGGGCTTTCGGTGTAGGGGCCACGGGCAGGGGCACGGTTGATTCGAGACAGGGTGAGCTGAATTTCAAATTTGGGTTTATCGGCAGGGGCTCTGCCCCTCCCCCCCGCCAAAGAACCTTTTGCAAAAGGTTCTTTGGAATCTCCAAAAACCTTTAAAAAGGATTGATAATTAATGCTTTTTTGAAGGTTCTTGAAGGGAGTCCAGAGGGAAACTTCTTGCAAGAAGTTTCCCTCTGGCGCATCCCCATAAACCCCAATTTCCTCACTTCTTAAACATAACCTTCTCGCTATTGAACATCCGCGCCAGCACCACCACGAATACCCCGGCGGTGAGGAGGTTGGCGGCCACGGTGAGGATGATCTGCATGGGCTCGTAGCTCATGGAGAACACCCCGCTGATGCACTGAACACTGTTGTACACGGGGATCAGGAACAGCCCGAGGCTCTTGTGGGAGCTGCCGAACATACCGCTGATGCCGATAACGGTGACAACCAGCATGAGGGGGGAGACGAGATTGGCCGCCTCCTTGACCGAGCCGGCCAAAGCCGACAGGGTCGCGATGAGGGAAACAAAGACCAGAATGGTGGACAGGATCACGCCGAGGATCATGGCGTAGTCCCCTACCGTGTAGATGGAAGCGTCCACCTCCCCCATTCCCTCCCCGCCCATGAGCTTGGGCAGAGCCAGAAGCACGCCCATGAAGCTGCAAAGTCCGCCCAGAAGGGATGTCAGGGACAGGGCGGCGATCTTACCCATAGCCAGCTCGCTCCGTTTGACGGGGGTGATGAGCAGAGTGGCAATCGTGCCCCGCTCCTTCTCGCCCGCGATGGATTCCATGGTAATGGCCATGCAGGAGGAGAACATGAGCATAATCAGGAGCATGGGCATGAGCATGGAGAAGATCATACCCGTCATGTCCTCCTCGGTGGCCACGTCGAAGGTCACGTCGGGGGAGACGTTGACGTCAAAGCGGTTAGCCAAGGTGGACTCCAGTCCCCCCAGAATACCCAGCAGGGTGGAGTAGGCGGTGGCGGAATCGGCATCGGAGGAATTGTAGTAGATTTTCACCTCGGGGGCGGGAAGACCCGACGCGGGATCGTAGGCGACGATGGCTTGATCGAAGCCCTCGGGGAAGACAGCGTAGGCGTGGTATTCGCCGTTGTCGATGGCCTCGGCCACGGCCTCCGCGGTATGCACATCGGTGCAGTCGGGGCATTGGTCGTAGGTGATGTTCAACCCCGCGCTCTGGGTCAGTTCACGGACGGAATCCGGCATATTGTGGGTCAGGACGCGGTACTGGATGTCCCCGCCCCCGAAGGTGTCGGCCATGATGCCGCCCATGAGGGAGTAGACCACGTAAATCACCAGTCCGGGCAGAATCAGGGTGGTGATCATGCGCCGATCCCCGAAGAAGCGGCGCAGCTCCTTTTTCATGACGGTGAGAATATTACTCTTACGCTTCATGGTCATACCTCCTCCCCCACGGTGGCTCTGTAGAGCTCAAAGAACCGATCCTCCAGACTCAGACCGTCACAGACAGCGTTCAGGGAATCGCAGGCCACCATGCGGCCGTCAATGACGATCCCCACCCGATCACAGAGCTTCTCCACCAGACTGAAAATGTGGGTGGAGAGAATGACGGTCTTGCCCCGCTCCCGCAGCTCCAAAAGGAAGTCGGTAACGACCTTGGCGGTGAGAACGTCCAGACCGTTGGTAGGCTCGTCGAAGATGATCACGTCGGGATCATGCACCACCGAGATCACCAGGGATACCTTCTGCTTCATGCCCGTGGAGAGATTTCCCACCTTGACCTCGGCGAACTCGTCGATGCCGAATTTCCCGAACAGCTCGGACTTGCGCGCGGCGGCGGTGGCGGGGTCTACCCCGTGGAGATCGGAGAAAAAGTCAAAGAGGTAGTTGGGGGTGAAGAAATCCTCCAGCTTCAATTCCCCCGTGAGGAAGCCCACGCGGGAGCGGACGGCATCGGGATTTTTGGTGACACTCACCCCGTCCAGAAGCGCGTCCCCCTCGTCGGGGCGGATGAGGGTGGCCAGCATACGCAGGGTGGTGGTCTTGCCCGCGCCGTTAGGGCCGAGCAGACCGAAAATTTCTCCCCGATTGGCGGTGAAGGACAGGCCGTCCACGGCGACCTTGACCTTTTGGCGGGTCTTTTCCAGCTTCTGCTGCTTTTTCGACAGCTTGAAGGTCTTGCGCAGATTTTGCGCTACCAGTATGGTTTCCATGAAAATCTCCTTGCTTTTTATGAATTATTCGCCTGCTCGATGGCGCAGTCAATGGCGAGAACCAGCGCCAGAGCGCAGATCTCGTCCTCGGGGTCGCGGATGTCCAGCGCATAGCAATCCCCCCAGGTGAACCATTCCTTCTGAATATGGACGATGGGCACTCCGCGGCGGGAAACCGTGTAGTCATGGGCCCAGAAGTCCCCCTCCACGTCCCAGTCCGCCCCCTCTACGGTGTAGTGGGGACGGAAGAAGGAAAACTCCCGCACCACCTCGCCGATGAGGGCACCCCCCGCGTACACGGCGTAGCGGGGTCTGAAGGTAAAGAGTTGCTGCTCGATGTAGGCTACCTCACGCCCGCTGAGGTCGCAGACGTGGAGCTTCTTCCCCCAGGAGAACAGCTCGCCCTCCACGTAGTAGCGGTCATTCCCCGCCTCGTCCCGAACCGTAAAGCGTTCCTTCCAGGTGAACACCCGTTCTTCCATGAGCAATTTCATAAAAATCCATCATCCTTTCATAAAGTTGATTGGTTGTTTATCCATATTATAACACATAATCATTTGATTGTCAATAGGTTTCGCGAAAATTTGTAAAAAAATCTTCAATTTGCTTCATGAAGTAAAAAATTCCCGCCGCAAGCGTTCAAAGCTGAAAGCCGCGCGGCGGGATGTCATCGGAGCAAAACGAGAAAAAACCGATGACCTTTACATTATACCTCTTAATTTCTAAGAAGTCAAGTCCTTTTTTCGAATTATCCCCGAATATTGAGGAAAAGCCGAGCCCATATCATACAATATGAGAAAAAAAGACATGAGGTATATCTATGGACAGAATCCCCGATCTCGGCCGCACACTCAAAAACACCCGTGAAGATTTAGACCTGACTCAGCTCAAGGTCATGGAGCTGACGGGCATCCATCATAAGACCCTGTCGGGCTACGAGAACGGAGTCTCCGAGCCCGATCTGCAAGCCTTGGCCACTCTTTGCCGTCTGTACCGTCTTTCCATGGACATGGTGCTGGGGCTGAAGCCCGCGTCGGACTCCATGACGATGAGCAGGCGGGAGAAGGAGCTGATCCGCCTCTACCGCCGACTCCCCGCCGAGGGACAGCAGGATCTGAACCGCCTGCTGGGACACTTCCCCTCGGGAGCCGAGGAATAACGATCAAAGACCCCGTTCCCTCCCCACAGCAGGAAGGAAACGGGGTCTTTCTCGGTAACGGCTCGACGGCACTTCAAATTTGGGTTTGTCGGGCAGGGGCGAGGGGAACGCCAAAGGGAAACTTCTTGCAAGAAGTTTCCCTCTGGACTCCCTTCAAGAACCTTCAAAATAGTATTACTTATCAATGTCTTTTTTAAGATTTTTGGAGATTCCGAAGAACCTCGCAATATTTGCCAAAGGCAAATTTGCCCCGAGCGGAGCGAGGATGTTTCCAAAAGGTTCTTTGGTGGGGTGCAGGGGTGAAACCCCTGCCCGACAAACCAAAATTTGAAAGAAAAGGAGACCGCCATGACTGACCTTTGGCAAACCCTCAAGACCGCCGCCGACGGAGGCCGCCCCATCCTGCTCTACGGCATGGGTAACGGCGCAGACAAAATTCTCACTGTGTGCGAGGCCTACGGCATTCCCGTGGCGGATTTCTTCGCCAGCGACGGCTTCGTCCGCGGGCACAGCTTCCACGGCAAGGTGGTGCTATCCTTTTCGCAGGCGTGCGAGAAGTACGGCGGGTCGAATATGATCGTCCTGCTCTCCTTCGCCTCCTCCCGTCCCGAGGTGCTGGAGACCATTGGGCGGGTGGCTTCGGTTTGCGAAATGTATGTCCCCGACGTGCCCGTTTGCGGCACCGAGCTGTTCAACGCCGAGTTCTGCGAATCTCACCTCGACGAGATCGCGGCCGCCCGCGCCCTCTTTGCCGATGAGGAGTCCCGCCGCGTGTATGACGGCATCATTCAGTACAAGCTGTCGGGACGCATGGACATCCTCCGCGCCACCGAGTCGGAGCCCGCCGACGCTTACCGCCACATTCTCCATGCCGAAAACTTTGCCACCGCCGCCGATCTGGGGGCTTACAACGGGGACAGCATCCGTGATCTACGGCAGTATGCTCCTGCTCTGCAGGATGTCATCGCCATGGAGCCCGACCGCCGCAACTTTCGCAAGCTCACCGAGTACGCGACGGCACTGCGGGAGGCAGGAGACACCCTCACGATTCATCCCGTACAGGCGGGCGCGTGGAGCCACACCGCCACCCTCACCTTCCACGGAAGCGGCAACCGCAACGCCGGTCTCATCGAGGCCGGACTGACCGACGCGCCCGCCGAAGCGAAAGCCAGCATCCTTCCCTCCACCGCCGAAAATCCTTACTTCGGCAAGACCGCAGAGGTGCCCGTGACCGCGCTCGACACAGTTGCAGAGGATATATTGGGTAGAAGTACACACATAGACTATATCAAATACGATGTAGAGGGGGCGGAGACCGAGGCTCTGCTGGGCAGCCGCGCCATCATTGAGCGGGATGCGCCCGCCCTGCTGGTGTCGGCTTACCACCGATCTCATGATCTGTTCCGCTTGCCCCTGCTGGTGCATGATCTCAATCCCGACTACAATCTGTATCTGCGCCGCATGGCGGGGGTTCCCGCGTGGGATATAAACTTGTATGCGCTCAAGAAATAACTGAAACGGGCTACCGTCCCTTAGGTTGCGGTAGCCCGTTTTGTATTCAATTCTGGCTGACAACCATGCTTTTCCCGTCGGTAGCAAAGGCTATATCCCCATCGTAGGTGAACTTCGCAGCGGCGCCCGAAGTGCGCATGGCGGTAACGAGGGAGGCCCCCCCCCGGGACTTGTCTCCCGGGTGGACCACGCAGTAGCGCAGACCCGCATTCCCGCGGAGCAGATTTCCCACGGCCTTATCGTAGCCGCCGTG
>JAZNUO010000142.1:0-3708 GCA_045592305.1 Eubacteriales bacterium
GCGTTGCCCGTCATGGTGAGGGTGGGCACTTCGCAGAAGGGGTCGATCATGGCGGTGTCGGGATCGGGGATAAAGACCATGTCGCTCTTCTCCACCACGGCGTAGCCATAGTTGGAGGCATCAAAGCCGATGCCGCTCTTCATGGTGTCCTCGGAGAAATTCTCGGCGGGAATGGTGACGTGGCGGTACTGACCGTTAATGTCTACCATTTTGAAGTCCACCATTTTGATGTCCTGCTCCTTGATGAGGGTAAGGATGTCGCGAACGCTCTTTGCCATTGTTTTGTACCCCTTTCGTGAGTGAAAGATCCTTCACGGGTGAAAGACCCTTTCATAATATGAAAAAATTTCTACAAATACATTATAGCACAATACCGTGGGAAAATCAAGTTTTTTTCAAAAGAATCTCGGAAAAGCAGTGGGTTTTTCGCGGCATTACACGGTGTCACGCCTCCCTCCCCCAGCCTCTCTGCTAATTGGGTAAAGTTTTTTGCGGGACAGATAGAAAATGAGGGGCGTAAATCGTCCATAATGACGAATTTTCGGATTTCGGCGAAGAAAAACCCGCTTACCCCTTTCTTTTTTTCTTCAAATATGGTATAATAATAATGTATCTGCACGTTTTCAAAAAGGAGTCGCGACATGGCCAAGCTCTACTTCAAATACGGCGCGATGGGGTCCTCCAAGACAGCCCAAGCGCTCATCACCAAGTTCAACTACGAGGAGCGAGGCATGAAGGTCTGGCTCATCAAGCCCGCTCTGGACACCCGAGACGGCGCGTCGGTCATTCGCTCTCGCGTGGGACTGGGTGAGCCCTGCTTCCCTCTCGGTCGGGAGGTGGACCTTCTGGCTCTTTACAAGGAAAGCTACACCGACTATGACGTCATCATCGCCGACGAGTGCCAGTTCTTCACAGAGGCGCAGGTGGATGCTCTCCGCGCCATCGTGAATGATTACAACATCCCCGTTCTCTGCTTCGGGCTTCGCACCGACTTCCTCTGCCATCTCTTTGAGGGCACCCGCCGTCTCTTTGAGGTGGCCGACTCCATCGCTGAGATCAAGACCATCTGCTCCTGCGGCTGCAAGGCCACGGTCAATGCCCGTCTGGACGGCAATATGCGGGTGGTCACTGAGGGCGCGCAGGTCATGCTGGGGGGAAATGATTGCTATATTGCTATGTGCCATAAGTGCTGGCAAGACGCGATTCGGGGGCAGAAGGAAGAGTGAAATGGGAGTTTATCGTTCCGATAAACTGCAATAGTGAAATACGCTTCGCGTGTGAAATGCCTGCGGCGTGAAATACGCTTTGCGTGTGAAATCCTCCCTTCGGTCGGGTTTCGGAAGAAACCCTACGGGTTTCAATTTTAATTAAAATGGACAAAACCGAAGGTTTTGCACCTTAACATGCCGAAAGGCATATTTCACTTGCGCGTAGCGCAAATTTCACACCGCAGGTATTTCACACGCCGCAAGGCGTATTTCACTCAAATTTGGGTTTATCGCAGAGCGATAAACCCAAATTTGAAACCAAGTCAACCAAACCATCAACATATACCAAACACAGGAGGTACAATCATGAGCAACCTTTACCCCACCCCCCACATCAAGGCCACTCCCGCCGATTTCGCGAAAACCGTGCTGATGCCCGGCGATCCTCTCCGCGCCAAGTTCGTCGCGGAAAATTTCCTGACCGATGCCCGCCTCGTCAACAACGTCCGCGGCATTCAGGGCTACACCGGCACCTACAGGGGTGTCCCCGTATCCGTCATGGCCAGCGGTATGGGTATGCCCTCCATCGGCATTTACTCCTTTGAACTGTACAACTTCTTCGGTGTGGAGAACATCATCCGCATCGGCTCTGCGGGCGGTCTTGCCGACGACATTCAGCTCCGCGACATCATCATCGGTATGGGTGCTTGCACCAACTCGAATTATCAGGATCAGTACGGTCTGGGCGGTAATTTTGCCCCCGTGGCCTCCTATGAGCTGCTCCGCCGCGCCGTGAGCGAGTGCGAGGCCATCGGCGCGCGCTACAAGGTGGGCAATCTTCTCTCCTCCGACGTTTTCTACAACGCCAACCCCAACTTCAATAACAGCTGGTACAAGATGGGGGTTCTGGGCGTGGAAATGGAGGCTGCCGCGCTCTACATGAACGCCGCCGCCGCGGGTAAGAACGCGCTGGCCATCTGCACCGTCTCCGACCATATCCTGCGCGGTGAGGCTCTGGACTCCGATGCCAGACAGAATACCTTTACCGATATGATGACCGTCGCCTTGAACGTGGCAACGTCTATGTGATCCCATCTTCGGAGGTATCCCTATGCCCAAATACGAGGTTCTTTCTTCGGAAATGACCGAGCGGATAAGGTTGGATCGGGAGAGCCACACCTTCCCCTCCGTGGCCTTTTCGGACAGCGACGTGGTTCGCCGCCGCAATCTGGTCAAGGACAAGGGAAGCATCTGGCGACCCACCTTCGTGCGTGACATTGACAAGATCATGCACTGCCCCTACTACAACCGCTACACCGACAAGACCCAGGTCTTTTCCCTCTACAAAAACGATGACATCACCCGCCGCTCCCTCCACGTCCAGCTCGTCTCCCGCATCGCCCGTACCATCGGCGCGGCACTCCACCTGAATCTGGATCTCATTGAGGCCATCGCGCTGGGACACGATATTGGCCATCCCCCCTTCGCCCATACGGGTGAGGCCTATCTGGATGAGCTGAGCGTCAAGCACACGGGCCGTCACTTCTATCACAACATCCACAGCGTGCGGGTGCTGGACAGGATCTTCCCCTTTAACATCAGCCTCCAGACCCTCAACGGCATCGCCGCCCACAACGGGGAGCTGGAATGCGAGGAGTACACCCCCGTTCCTCTCTCGGACTTTGCCGAGTTCGACCGCATCATTGAAAACTGCTACACCGACCCCGCCGCCGTCCAGAGCATGATGCCCTGTACGTTGGAGGGCGCTGTAGTGCGGTTGTCCGACATCATTGCCTATCTGGGAAAGGACAGGCAGGATGCCGCCCGCGCCAAGATGACCGAGGAATCCATGTTTGAGAGCGGGGATATCGGCTCCATCAATGCCGAGATCATCAACAATCTGGTGGTCAACGTCATTGAGAACAGCTACGGCAAGCCCTATATCAAGCTGGACGCCAAGCACTTCAAGGCGCTTCGCAAGTCCCGTCTGGACAATTACCGCATGATCTACAACTATGCCGCGGGCTTTGCCAAGCTGGACACCACCGTCAAGCCCATGATGGCCGAGGTGTACGGTCAGCTTCTGGACGATCTGCGGGCGGGGCGCAAGACCTCCCCCATTTTCAGTCACCACATTGATTTCGTGAACGCCATCTACTACAAACGGGATCTTCCCTACGAGGAAAGCGATCCCCACGATATTGTGGTGGACTATATCGCCAGCATGACCGACGATTACTTCATCGAGCTGCATGGGTATTTGTTCCCTGACAGCGCGCTGAAGGTGAAATACAAGGGATATTTTGACGAGTGAGGAGGAGAAGGGAAAACGGTAAATTGGGGTTTATCGAACTGTTTCACGGAACAAATCGGTATGTTTCTCGGTGGCTACTCATCCGTCACGCCCTTCGGGCGTGCCACCTTCCCTCACAAGGGAAGGCTCATGCAGTGTGTTTCTCGTCGAGCCAAAAACCCTTAGGCATCAGTATGTTTTCGGTTT
>JAZNUO010000143.1:0-8198 GCA_045592305.1 Eubacteriales bacterium
TTGGAATCTTCAAAACTTTCAATAAATCATTGATAAATAATGTTTTTTTGAAAGTTCTTGAAGGGAGTCCAGAGGGAAACTTCTTTCAAGAAGTTTCCCTTTGGCGTTCCCTCGCCCCTGCCCGACAAACCCAAATTTGAAATTTTCAAAGAAAAATTCCAAATCCCCTTTACAAATTCTTAAACTTATGTTAAAATAAGGATCGTAAAAGGGAGTAGCTTGCGGTATTTGCCGTGTCCCCCGCGTCAGTACGGTCTGCCGACCCGCGTGGGAATGAAATAGCAAGACTTTTATCGAACAGTCGCTTTTGGCTTTCGGTAAAAGTCTTTTTATTTCGGCATCCCGAAAAGAAAGAGAGGTAAAACGACGTGAGTTTCCTGCAACAACTGGGCGACCTGTTCTCCAATATTACCAACGTCACGTGGCAGCAGCTTGTCATGTGGGTCATTGGCGGTCTGCTCATCTATCTCGCCATCAAGAAGGACATGGAGCCTACCCTGCTTTTGCCCATGGGATTTGGCGCGATCCTTGTCAACCTGCCCAACTCGGGCGCGGTGAACCAGTGGGTGGAGGGTGTCCTTGAGGAAGGCCCCATCGACGTGCTGTTTGCCGCAGGTATCGCCAACGAGCTGTTCCCCCTGCTGCTGTTCATCGGCATCGGCGCCATGATCGACTTCGGTCCCCTGCTGACCAACCCCAAGCTCATGATCTTCGGAGCCGCCGCCCAGTTCGGTATTTTCTTTACCCTGTTCCTCGCCAACATGGTGGGCTTTGACCTGAAGGATGCGGCCTCCATCGCTATCATCGGCGCGGCCGACGGCCCTACCTCCATCTTCGTGGCCAACTATCTCGGCTCCAATTACACGGGCGCTATCATGGTGGCGGCCTACTCCTACATGGCTTTGGTGCCCATCGTCCAGCCCCCCGTCATCAAGCTCCTGACCACCAAGAAGGAGCGCATGATCCGCATGACCAACAGGGACGTGTGTGTCTCTAAGCGCACCAAGATCCTGTTCCCCATCGTCATCACCGTCATCACGGGTATCGTCTCCCCCAAGAGCGCGCCCCTGATCGGCTTCCTTATGTTCGGCAACCTCATCCGCGAGTGCGGCGTGCTGGACAGCCTCTCCGAGACCGCCCAGAAGGTGCTGGCCAATCTGGTCACTCTGTTTCTCGGTCTCACCATCGCCACCAAGATGCAGGCCGAGTTCTTCCTGCGCTGGCAGACCCTCCTCATCATCGTGCTGGGTCTCTTCGCCTTCATCTTTGACACGGCGGGCGGCGTTCTCTTTGCCAAGCTTCTGAACCTGTTCCTGCCCAAGGACAAGAAGATCAACCCCATGATCGGCGCGGCGGGCATCTCGGCGTTCCCCATGTCGGCCCGCGTGGTGCATAAGATGGGTCTTGCGGAGGACAACTCCAACTTCCTGCTCATGCACGCCATCGGCGTCAACGTCTCGGGTCAGATCGCCTCGGTCATCGCCGGCGGTCTTATCCTCAACCTTATCGGTTAATGAAAGGAGGGAATCAACGTGAAAAAGTTATTGGCTATCCTTATGACCCTCCTGCTGATCCTTTCTCTGCCCCTGTTTGTCATGGCTGAGGAGGCATTCACCTCCCCCGAGTCCTCGGCTGAAACCGCCGCCGAGGAGATTACCCCCGCTCCCGAGTCCGCCCCCGAGGAAGTCACCGACCCTGAGACCGAGACTGACCCCGAGATCAGGTTCGGCTTCTACCCCGAGACCGCGCTGGTCACTCTGCCCATCATGGGCATGGGTATGCTGGGTATCTTCCTCGTGACGCTTGTCATCATTCTGGCCGTTGTGGTGCTGAGTAAGATCGGCAAGGAGAAGGAAGCGGAATAATCCTTATCCCCAAAAGGAAATAAAACGAACTTTGAGAAATCGGAGTTCGTTTTATTCTTTAATACGGAGTATTTCGGCATCACAATTCATCTAAAATAATCAATACAAGAAAATTGTCAATACTAAAAGGTTCAACCTTACTCGCTTTCTTCTCGCAGCAAGTCCTTGAAAGCCCGGCGTTTTCAAGGGCTTTTGGTTTGGTAACAGCCAAAGGGGCTGAGTCAAAATTAAACGCCGCATTTCCTACGCCAAAGTGGGCGCACAAACCATGTGCATGATTCCGAAAAACGCAAAAATATTGTTTCGCAACTATTGATTCTATTCCGCGAATGTGGTATAATACTAAAAAAGAAAGGAGTGCCGCCATGAACTATTCCACACCTCCCCTCATTCTGGTCGCCGACGACGAGGCCGATATCCGCGCTCTGTTGCGCATCCTGCTGGAAAAGGACGGCTACCGCGTGCTGGAGGCCGCCGACGGAATTGAAGCGCTGAAGCAGGTGAAGGATCACGGAAGCGTGGCGCTCATCCTGCTGGACATCATGATGCCGAATCTGGACGGTTTTGAGACCGCCCGTGCCCTGCGGAAAATGACCGATGCCCCCATCCTGTTCCTCACCGCCCGCTCCTCGGACACCGACAGGACCGTAGCCTACGGAAACGGCGGGGATGACTACATAGTCAAGCCCTTCCACGCCACTGACCTGCGCCTGAAGATCAAGGCCATGCTCCGCCGCTTCGAGCTCTACCGCTCTACGGGTGAAGCAGAACCCGAGCCGGCTGACGGCGTTGTCCGCTTCACGGGAGAGATCGAATGGCACCCCGAGCAAAAGACCATCTATAAGCAAGGCGAGCGGGTGGAGCTGACCGAGCGGGAATACCTGCTCTTCGCCCGCCTTGCCTCATCCAGAGGCGAGAACATCACACCCGCTACCCTTTATGAGGATGTTTGGGGAGAGACCTACCTCGCCTCCTCCTCCAATACCGTCATCGTCCACATCGCGAATCTGCGCCGAAAGCTGGAAAAGGAACCCTCCAGCCCCGCCTTGATCCGCACCGTGTGGGGAAAGGGGTATCGCGTTGACTGATCCGAAGCGAAATCCGTCACCCAAAAAGCACCGCCTGTCCTCCCTCCGTATGCCCTTCATCGGACAGCTTTTGCCCAACGGCAAACGCTTTATTTCCATGCGTATGAAGTTCATAGCCGTGATGCTGATTACGGGCGTGACGGTTCTGGTCACGGCGCTGGTGGCCATCCCCTTGGCACTGCGGTTCTTCCATACCCATCACACCCGGCCCGACCGCGTGGATGAGCGTCTGGACGGTTACGTTCGGGATTTCGCCGCCTACGTGGCCGAGGAGAAGATCACCTCGGATAACGCCGAGGCGGTGGTTGCCTGGACCCGCCGCCATCGCTCGGTCTACCTGACGGTATTCAACGATGCCGACAACCACTTCGGCGCGGCGGGGGGCGAGCTGTGGGAGGGCGAGGAGCAGCCCGACATGGACCCCTTCTTCGACGAGCTCATCTCGGAGGAGGGAAGCGTCAGCTCCTCAACGGGAACCGAAAGCAATATGTATATCGTTCTCTTTGCCAACGGTGTCCACTCGGTGGCGGTGGTGGACTACTCCCTGTCCACGGGCACAGATGCCATCATAGTTATGGGTGTCATGACGGCTATCCTGATGTTTTTCCTCGTGATGCTGCTCTACTACCATAACCAGACCCGCGCTATCGTCTCCCTGTCTCACGAGGTGGAGACGGTCAGCGGAGGCGACCTGACCGCCACTATCGGCTCGGATCGAGGGGACGAGATCGGTCAGCTCGCCTGTGATGTGGATGCCATGAGAGATACCATTCTCCGCAAAATGGAGGAGGAGCAGAGAGCGTGGCAGGCCAACAGTGACCTGCTCACCTCCATGACCCACGACATCCGCACCCCCCTGACCACCCTGCTGGGCTACATGGAGCTTCTGTCCGCCGACAACGAGAACCTGACGGCGGAGCAGCGGGATTACATTCGCGTCTGCACCACCAAGGCCGAGCAGATCAAGGGACTGTCGGATAAGCTCTTTCTCTACTTCTGGGCATTCAACCGCGTGGAGCCCGAGACAGAGCTGGAGAGGGTGGAGGCCGCTCTGCTCTTTGAGCAGCTCGTAGCGGAATACATTCCCGCCATGGAGGCCGCAGGTCTCCATATCGAGACAGACCTGACTGCCATAGCCCCCGCCGACACCGTCCGCATCCGCGCCGAGAGCCTCCGCCGCGTCAGCGATAACGTATTTGACAATCTGGTCAAGTACGCCGACCGCCGCGAGCCCGTCACAGTGACTGCCACACGGGAGGACGGGATTTTGAAGCTGACCGTCCGCAACGCCATCTCCCCCAAGAGCGACAAGACCTCCTCCACCCGCATCGGTGTCAAGACCTGCGTCAACATGATGAAGACCATGAACGGCTCCTTTGAGACTGTCACCGAGGACAATGGATTCTCGGCGGTCATGATCCTGCCCATCGGGTAAAGAGAGCCTCACCCAAAAGAAAACCTCTGCCCATCCCGCCCAAAGCGAGAAAAGCAGAGGTTTTTTGATTCATACCGACCCGAGGGGGGATCAGTTTTTGGTGATGTGCTTCAGATAGGCGTTGATGAAGCCGTCAATGCGGCCGTCCATGACCGCCTCCACGTTGCCGTCCTCATAGCCCGTGCGGGTGTCCTTCACCAGCGTGTAGGGCATGAAGACGTAGGAGCGGATCTGGGAGCCCCACTCAATGTTGTTCTTGTTGCCCTGCACCTGCTCGATGGTGTCCAGACGCTCGCGGATCTTGATGTCCATGAGCTTGGCCTTCAGCATACGGAGAGCCGTCTCCTTGTTCTGGAGCTGGGAACGCTCGGTCTGGCAGGCTACCACGATACCCGTGGCCTTGTGGGTGATACGAACAGCCGAGGAGACCTTGTTGATGTTCTGACCGCCCGCGCCGCTGGAATGGTAGGCCATGAATTCGTACTCATCCTCGCGAAGCTCCACTTCGTCCAGATCGGGGAACTCGGGCATGACCTCAATGGAGGCGAAGGAGGTCTGCCGTCTGCCTGCCGCGTCAAAGGGGGACACACGAACCAGACGGTGCACGCCGTGCTCGCTCTTGAGGTAGCCGTAGGCGTGGGGACCCTCCACCGTAATGGTGGCGGACTTGATACCCGCGGCATCGCCGTCCTGCCAGTCCAGCAGCTTGACCTTGAAGCCGTTGCCCTCAGCCCAGCGGTTGATCATGCGGTAGAGCATCTGACACCAATCCTGCGCCTCGGTACCGCCCGCGCCGGGGTGGAAGGAGACAATGGCGGTGGAGTTGTCGTACTCGCCGCTCATCAGCACCTCAATGCGCTTGTGCTCGGCCTCGTTTTTGATGGCTTCCAGCTCGGACTGGATCTCCTCCAGCGAGCTCTCGTCATTCTCTTCAATGGACATCTCGCAGAGGGCGATGGCATCCTCCAGACGGGCGACCAGCTCGTTGTAGCCCTCCACGGTGTCCTTGTACTGCTTGATGGTCTGAAGGATCTTGGAGGAATTACTCTGATTGCTCCAGAAATCGGGTGCCAGAGTCTCCTGCTCCAGTTCCTCCGCCTTAGCGGCCAGGAACTCCACGCGAAGCGCCTGCCCCAGATCCTGAATATCGGGTCTCATACCCACAAGCTCATGCTTGGCTTCTTCCAGTTGTACGATCACGGTGTATACCTCACAAATACAGATTCTGTTTCAGTTTTCAGTTTAACCAACATAGTATACCACATATTTCTCTTCCTGACAAGAGGAAATGTTAAAATTTTCTGTGAATCTTCAAATCATCCACTTGACCGCAACCGCTCCTTGGCTTCAAATTAGGGTTTATCGGGCAGGGGCGAGGAAAACGCCAGAGGGAAACTTCTTGCAAGAAGTTTCCCTCTGGACACCCTTCAAGAACTTTCAAAAAAGGATTAATTATCAATGATTTATTGAAAGTTTTGAAGATTCCAAAGGGACTTTTCCGAAAGTCCCTTTGGCGGGGTGCAGGGGCAGAGCCCCTGCCGATAAACCCAAATTTGAAATCCCGTCAACAAAAAAGTGAAGAACCGCCACAAAAAGTGCTTCTTCACTTTTTTATTGCAATCAGAGCTTACTTGCCCTCCAAAAGCCTCATGCCCACGGCATAGAGCTTACCGGTCAAGCTCCCTTCTTAAAACCACCCCAACGTCGGCGCACCGCTTCACCACGGTGTAGCCCTTGTCGGTGTAGTACTTTTCATCAAACTTCGCATCCGCTTCGGTGGTCCATTCCTCCCGCAGGTCGATGACCACATACTCGGTCAACTGCCCCTGGTGGAGATAATAGACCTCCTCCCGCGCCGCCAGAGAGGGGATGAGCCGTCCCGACGCGCTGACGGTAGCGCCATCCTCCACCGCCTCCAGAAGCTCGGCCATGGCCGTCACCTCATCACGCCCTTCAAAAACATACTCGGTGAACAGCCCGTACCCCGCCAGACGGAAGCCCCCCACGATGAGGGTAAAGCACACCGCCAAAGCGGTGAGCCGCTTGACCGTCAGAGCCTTATCAGGATTCGCGGTCAGCCGCGCCAGCGCATCGGCGCAGAGGTAGAGAGCGAAGGCAGAGACCCCAAAGGAGTAGGGGAAATCCAGACTGAAATGGTAGGGAAAATCTGACAAAACATTCAGAGCGAGGAGGGGAAGCAGGAATATAAGCCCCGCCTTCTTCTTGGTGAAGATGGGGATCAGACCCAGCGGCAAAAGCAGGCACAGAACGTAGTGCAGCTTGGCCGTGGTCAGCATCTCATAGACCGCGATAGCGGGGTTATAGATGATCTCCCGCAGGAGGGTGCCGAAGTCGGTGCCGTAGATGCCCGTCACGTTGTCGAAGCGGGTGATCAGAGTCCCCTTGCCCGCGTAGGTCAACACGATCATGGCGACCACAAAGTACAGGAGAGCCACCCCCATGAGGATCAATCCCTTGCCCCGCTCCTTCTTGGCGGAGTCGTCACTCTTTTGAACCGACAGCGCACGGTACGCGCCCACCGCAAACAGATGGATGGCGCAGGTCTCCCGCACGCAGAGGATGAGGAGGGCAAAGACCCACGGCAAAACCTTGCGGCGACTCTCCAATGCCCACAGAAGCCACAGAAGCAGGGGCAGAAGCAGAGCGTACTCGTGAAGCGATCCTGCCGCCCCACCCCAAACCGCGGGGAACAGGCAGAGCAGACCGCACACCAAAGCCGAAAGAGCGGGAGTCAGCCCCTTCCTGCGGCAGATCAGCCACATGGGCACCGCCGCCGAGAACACCGCCACGGTCTGCAATACCAGCAGAGTCACAGGCGAGGGAATCACGGCGTAGAAGGGCATATAGACCAGAAAAATGGGAGAGATATGCGCCGCCAAATGTGAGACCGATTCACCAAATTCTAAAGTCGTATCAAAGGAAAATCCACTCCGAAGAGACTCCATGAGCTGGATATACACCCCCGTGGAGGTGGAGGGGGACATGGTGTAGGACAGGTAGGAGGAGAGGAGCAGGAACAGAGTCAAGCCCCCGCCCAGTACCGCCAGAACACCCGCCGTGACCTTGCTCCCAAGGGAGGACGTTCCCTTTGGGACGGATTTCTTTTTGCCCACCGCCACGTCAGAGCGGAAAGCCTTCCCACAAGCCACAGTCATGACCGCCACCACCCCGCACATGGCGAAGGTGAGGAAATAGCTCTCCCCCAGCACAGCGGTCAGCACGGCATAACATACCGAAGCGACCCACGCGAAGCCGTAGACCACGCCCTTGGAGACGGTGCCGTACACCACCAGAATGGCGGCCAGAACCAGCCACACCACGGCGTAGATCAGGGGATGGAAATGAATGATAAATTCAGGGTCAAGAATACCCGTCTTGCCGCTGTTGAGCAGTCCCCCGGCAAAGAGAACGGCAAAGTAGGCGCCCAGCGCCGAGATGCCCAGAATGCGGGGTGTCAGGGCGCGGGAGGTGGTGTTTGGTGTGGTTTTCATGGCGATGTCCTTTCGGAAAATATGTGTATGGATGGTGATTCAAATTTGGGTTTGTCGGGCAGGGGCGAGGGAACGCCAAAGGGAAACTTCTTGAAAGCCTCCTCGCTTCGCTCGGTGCAAGTTTGCCTATGGCAAACATTGCGAAGTTTCCCTCTAAACTCCCTTCAAGAACTTTCAAAAAGCATTATTTATCAATGATTTATTGAAAGTTTTGAAGATTCCAAAGGGACTCTCAAATTTGCCTTTACGGCAAATTTGTTGCGGTGCTTGCACCGCTATTTTCAAAAGTCCCTTTGGC
>JAZNUO010000144.1:0-1713 GCA_045592305.1 Eubacteriales bacterium
AATCAGACTCTTTCGCCCCTTTGTGGGCGAAAGAGTCGCGCAGATCAGGTGGTGGGTTTCTTAAGGGAGGCACCGTGGGTGACTCCCTTACGTGGCGATTCTTTTGGTACTTTTCTTTCGCCACGGAAAGAAAAGTACATATGCAAAACTCCTCGATAAACTGCAAGTTATCTACTCAAAAATATCCAGCAATTCGGGCAGGCTGTCCACCGTCACGTCGGGGATCTCCCCCTCGTTGTGGATGGTATCGTGACCGCCGTAGCCCTGACGGACGAGTACGGTTCTCATTCCCAGGGACTTGGCGGGGGCAACGTCGTTGTCGGCGCGATCCCCGATCATGACGGCTTCGGCGGGCGCGCATCCCGCGCGGGCCAGAGCGAGTCGGAAAAGCTCGGGGTCGGGCTTGTCCAGCTCTTCCTCGGCCGAGGCGCAGATGACGTCAAAGAAATCCCGCAGGCCAAACCGCGCCAGTCTTCTCGCAGTGCCAAGGGGCTGGCTGGCGATGATGCCCAGGCGGTAGCCTCGCTCCTTGAAAGTGCGGAGCACGTGCTCGGCATCGGTGTAGGGAACCTCGGTGTCTCTTGGCCAAGGGGTGATATCGCGCACACCGAAGTAAGCAAAGGCTGTCACGTCCTCTCGCTTACCCTGAGCGCGGAACTCGACCATTTTAGCGGCAAATTCCTCGTAAGTAATATCCGTTCCCGCAATAGAATCGCGGATTCGCTTTTCCATGGCAGGGGCTTCGTTCATGATGGTGGAGCCCATATCGAAAAATAGCCATTTTGGTTTCATAATCCATCTCCCTTTTTTCAATGTACGGTTATTCTACCACATTCCCCCCCGTTTGTCAACCGCAAGCCGCAAAAAAAGGGGCGGCGGCTCCTCAAAAAGTCCATGTGGGAGCCGCAGGTCATGTCAAAATGCACGAAAATGCTCATGGCGTTTGGGGTGGAGAATGCAAAACAACGATTTTGAAAAAGTTTTCACAAACCCCTTGCATATTTGACAGTTTTGGTATAAAATATATACTTGGAAAGGGATGGAAACTCCCCGACCGCCCGCTTTGTTTGAAAAAAATTATATAAAATGGAGGATCACTACCATGTCCGTAAAAGTTGCTATCAATGGCTTTGGCCGTATCGGCCGTCTGGCTTTCCGTCAGATGTTCGGCGCTGAGGGCTACGAGATCGTCGCGATCAACGACCTGACCAAGCCTTCCATGCTCGCACACCTCTTGAAGTACGACACCGCTCAGGGTCGCTACGACGGTCACACCGTTGTCGCTGACGACGAGGCCGGCACCATCACCGTTGACGGTCAGACCATCAAGATCTCCGCTGAGAAGGACGCCGCTAACTGCCCTTGGGCCGCTAACAACGTTGACGTTGTTCTGGAGTGCACCGGCTTCTACTGCTCTACCGAGAAGTCTCAGGCTCACATCAACGCAGGCGCGAAGAAGGTCGTTATCTCCGCTCCCGCAGGTAAGGATCTGAAGACCATCGTTTTCGGCGTGAACGAGGGTACCCTGTCCGCTGAGGACACCATCATCTCCGCCGCCTCCTGCACCACCAACTGCCTGGCTCCCATGGCTAAGGCTCTGAACGACGCTTACCCCATCCAGTCCGGTATCATGACCACCGTTCATGCTTACACCGGCGACCAGATGATCCTGGACGGCCCCCACAGAAAGGGTGATCTCCGCCGCGCCCGCGC
>JAZNUO010000145.1:0-2587 GCA_045592305.1 Eubacteriales bacterium
TCTCGTTCTGTGAGCCAAGGAGTTGTTCCATGGAGTTGTCTTCCTAAGACCGCTTGGCCTCCGACTTAGGCACAAACAAACAGTTCGCTAAACCCCAATTTGAAGATCTCAATATCACAAAACACATCCATCCCCCAAGGAGGCCCCCCATGTATCATCTCCAAAGCCGTTGGCGGCTTGAAGGCCGCGTGTTGCGGTATTACGGATTACGCAATAAGCCCGATCTGCTTCGGAACACGGTACGGCTGTCCCGCAAGCAGAAGAGCGTCCTGGAAAGACTGCCCTGCGAGCTGACGGACAGGGAAAAAAGGCTTCTGGGCGATCTGATCGGTGTCCAAGTGGTTCCTGCCGATGAAAAGCGCAGGATCCCCGCGTCCTTCGCGGAGGCGCGGTTCTGCCGCGATTGCGTCGCCAACGATTTCATGATCCCCGGTCTGGAATTCGACGGGGACGGGCTATGCCCCATTTGCCAATCGGCTGAGGACACCAAGTACCTACGCAGTATCCTGCCCGTGATGAATACCTTCCCCCGCTCGGAGCACTCCCGCTTCGACGTGGCGGTCTTCTATACGGGGGGCAAGGATTCCACCTACGTGCTGTACTACCTCTCCAAGGTCCTGGGGCTTCGGGTGCTGGCGCTGACGTGGGAGATCCCCTTCATGTCCGACTGCGCGAGGCAGAGCATGGAGAACGCCAAAGAACGGCTGGATTCGGTGGAGTTCATCACCCGCAGAGTTGCGGGGGAGGATCTGCGGCGGATCTATACCAAGCTGTACGCCCTGAGCGGCAACACCTGCGCCTGTCCTTCCCTGGCTTACTTACTGTTCTATCCCGAGCTGGTGGCCAATCGGGTCCCCTATTTCGTGGCGGGCAACGAGCCTGCTCAGATGCTGGGGCTGTACTTCAACCGCATGGCCCCCGCCATCGCCTATCTGTTCCCCGAGAGCAAGGGGCTGAACGCCCTTGTGAACCTCGGGCGGATCCTCACCCTCCGTCCCCCGCTGAGAAAGGGTCAGTTCCACACCCTCGCCACCATGAAGCAGCTGGCCTATGGGGACAGCAAGCTCAAGAATATGGCGGGGTATTCCAACGAGCTGGTGTCCAACGTCTGCACCGCTATCCGGGAGGTCCCCCACATTGCCGACGCCTTGAAGCGGGCCATCCGCTCCTCCTCACGCACGGGCAACATCCCTGCCTTCGTCCATCTGGATCTGAACGAGATCTGCGGCGGGGTTTATGAGTGGAAGGCGGTCAAGGAGACCATCATCCGTGAGTGCGGATGGGTCCCGCCCGTTGAGACCGACAAGGGGCTCCACACCAGCTGCCGCATCGAGAAGTGCAAGGAGCACGTCCAGTTCGCGCGATTCTACCGCATGGAGAGTGCCATGATCCCCTTCAGCGCCCTGGAGATCGCCATCGCCAGCCGCGACCGTAACCAGACCCGTGAGGAGGCGCTGGCCGAGCTGAACAATTCCCTGGGCTTTTCCCTGGAGGAGATCCCCGAATGTACCATCATGAAGGAGTATCTGCGCCTATGAACGCCGTCGTGTACTACTCGAACACGGGGCAGAGCCGCGCCGTGGCGGAGTATTTGGCCGAACGGCTGGGCTATCCCGCGGTGGATATGGATACCTGCGGGGAGACCCGCTTTGGATGCCTTTTGCTGGTCTTTCCCGTGTACTGTCAGAATATCCCCGAAGCGGTGTGCAGTTTTCTGAAAACCGTCTCAGCGGACTGTCTGATCCCCGTCGCGACCTTTGGGAAAATGAGCTGTGGGAATGTCCTTTGGGAGATCCAGGAGCGATACCCGCAACACACCGTAACGGCGGGCGCCTATATCCCCACTAAGCATACCTATCTCGCCGACGATCCCCCCTTTGCCGACTATCCCTTGCTCGATCCCCTGCTGGATAAGGTGAAGGATCCCTCTCCCATCCGTTTTCCCAAGCTCCGCAAAAATCTCTTTGCCGACGCCATGCCCGCGCTGAGGAGCCGGATCGGCGTGAGGATATACAGGACCGAGACTTGTAACGGTTGCGGGGTGTGTACGTCCCGTTGCCCTCGGTCCGCCATCCAAGGGGGGATCCCGAACGGGAACTGCATCCGCTGTCTGCGCTGTGTGCAGGAATGTCCCCGGAAGGCCTTGCGGGTAAAGCTTCGCCTTCCTCTTCGCCTGTATCTGCGAAAGAAACGAATGACCGAGACCGTCGTTTACGTCTGATACCTTATGAACCATCACATTCTATAGAAACGAGAACCGTCCATGAATTACGAACACATCCAAAGCCGTGCCGAGGGGCTGACCCTTCCCCGCGGGTTTGCCGAGCGGATGCGGGTCATGCTGGGGGCCGACTTTGAGGCCTTCTGCGAGTCCTACGCCAAGGACGCTCATCCCTCTTTGCGGGTGAATACCCTGAAGCTGACCGCTACTGAA
Source organism: Eubacteriales bacterium (assembly GCA_045592305.1). Taxonomy (GTDB): domain Bacteria; phylum Bacillota; class Clostridia; order Oscillospirales; family CAG-272; genus CAMEON01. The sequence goes on from JAZNUO010000145.1 coordinate 2,435, forward strand.
TTGCGGGAGGTCGCGCCTTTTATGGGTGTGCCTGTTCCGTGGCAGAGAAACGGCTTTTACTATGCCGCCGACGGGGAGGTGCGCCCCGGCAAGCACCCTCTACACGAGGCGGGGGCGTACTACATTCAGGAGGCCAGCGCCATGCTTCCGGGG
>JAZNUO010000146.1:0-3376 GCA_045592305.1 Eubacteriales bacterium
GGTTCCTCGTCGTAGGGCGGGGGCTTGCTCCCGCCGAATAGCCCTCTCACCCGCTTCGCGGGAGCTCTCCCAGAGGGAGAGCCTTTCGTACAAAACCAGCAAAATCCCCTTTCCCGACAAGTTTTTTCCCGCCGTTCTAAGGCTCCCCCTTTGGGGGAGCTCCGCGCAGCGGTGAGAGGGCAAATAACGCGGGCAAGGCACAAACAAACAGTTCAACAAACCCAAATTTGAAATCAACTACCCAACCAAAACAAGGAGAACATACATGAACGAACTCATTTCCATCCTCACCGAGCTCCACGACGACGTGGACTTCACCACCGAGACAGGTCTCATTGAGAACGGCATCCTCAATTCTCTGGATATTGTCAGCATCATCACCGAGGTCAGCGACCGCTTTGACGTCACCATCCCCGCCGAGGAGATCATGCCCGAGAACTTTGATTCCGCCGAGGCTCTGTGGGCGCTGATCTGCCGCCTGGACGAGGACTGATCCCGTGACCCTGACCTCATTCCCCTTCCTGATCTTCGCGGCGGTCACGGTGCTACTCTACTACCTCGTGCCCAAGCGGGGTCAATGGGTGGTGCTGCTTACCGCAAGCATCCTCTTCTACGCCGCGGCGGGGGGCTGGTATCTGCCCTTTATTTTGGTGACTATCCTCACTACTTTCTTTCTGGCGAGGATCATCGAAAGCCGCGCCAAGACCGACGAGGACTACATAACCGCCCACAAGACCGACATGGACAAGGAAGCCCGTAAGGTCTACAAGGCGGCGGGGAAGAAGAAGCGCTTCCGCATATTGGTGGTAGGGCTGATCCTCAATTTTGGCATCCTCGCGGTGCTGAAGTATACGGGCTTTACCGTGTCCATCGTCAACGATATTCTGGGGCTGTTCACCGTTAGCCCCCTGACGGTCCCCTCTCTCATTCTGCCGTTGGGTATTTCTTTCTACACCTTCCGCTCCGCGGGCTACCTCATCGACGTGTACCGCGGGAAGATCAAGGCGGCCGCCAATCTCGGTAAGTACACCCTGTTCATCTCCTTCTTCCCCGCGGTCATGCAGGGACCCATCTGCCGTTATAACGATCTGGCGACCCAGTTCGATACCCCCCACCGCGCCCGATGGGACAACCTCTCGGCGGGACTGCTCCGAATGCTGTGGGGTATGTTCAAGAAGCTGGTGGTGGCGGACACCCTCATGGCGGCGGTCAAAACCATCGTGAGGACTCCCGAGGACTTCGGCGGTATGTACGTCCTGCTCCTCATCATCCTCTACTCCGCCGTCATCTATGGGGACTTCACGGGGGGGATCGACATCACCATAGGGCTTTCCCGTATGCTGGGCCTGAAGCTCACCGAGAACTTCAACCGCCCCTTCTCCTCCCGCTCCACCGCCGAATACTGGAACCGCTGGCACATCACCATGGGCTCGTGGTTCACGGATTACGTCTTTTACCCCCTCTCCATCTGCCCGTCCATGCAGAGGCTCACCAAATGGAGCCGTGCCCATCTGGGTAAGGCCATCGGGATGCGGTTTCCCGTGTATCTGGCTACCCTTGTGACGTGGTTTCTCACGGGTCTGTGGCATGGGGCCTCCTGGAACTTCATCGTCTGGGGCGTGCTCAACGGCGTGATCATCCTGATCTCCCGGGAGTGCGAGCCCCTGTACAAGAAATTCCGCGAACGGTTCCCGAAACTTACCTCCTCCGCCTTCTACGGGGGGTTCATGTGCGTCCGCACCTTCTTCCTCATGGGGGCCGTCCGTATTCTGGACTGCTACCGCGACGTGCCCGTGACCTTCAAGGCCTTCGCCTCTATGTTCTGCGATTTCAGCCATTGGGGCGACCTCTTTGACGGCTCGTTCATGGACAAGCTGGGCATCACCCTCCCCGTGTGGGTGCTGGTGGGTCTGGCTACTCTGCTGATCTTCTTTGTCAGCCGTTCGGGTAAAGAAACCCCCGTCGCCGACCGCCTTTCCCGCCGTCCCGTTCTCTGGACACTGACCGCCTTGGGTCTTGCCGTCGCGGTCATGATCTTCGGTAGCTACGGCATGGGCTTTGACGCGGGCGACTTCATCTACGGACAGTTTTAAGGGGGTACGGATATGGAAAACATGAATATCAAAACCTCCAAAAAGACCCTGTGGCTCCGCGCGCTTTGCGTGCTGATCTCGCTCACCGTCCTCGCCGCCATCCCCGCGGTGCTGACCCCCGTCCTCATGCCCAAGTACCTGAGCGTTTCCAAGGAGGGAAGCCTCACCGAGGAGTATTACGGCGCGGCGGCGGAGGTGAGCCACGACGTTATCTTCATCGGGGACTGCGAAATTTTCGAGTCCTTTATCCCCGCTGTCCTCTGGGAGGAGTACGGCATTTCTTCCTACCTCCGCGGCGGCGCGCAGCAGCTCCCGTGGCACTCCTACTATATGCTGGAGGATACCTTGCGCTACGAGACTCCCAAAGCGGTGGTCTTTAACGTCTACGCCCTGAGGTACGGCGAGCCCCAGAAGGAGGCCTACAACCGCATGGCTCTGGACGGCATGGAGTGGTCAAGGGTGAAGGCCGAGGCCATCCGCGCGTCCATGACGGAGGAGGAGGACTTTTTCACCTACCTCTTCCCCTTCTTCCGCTACCACAGCCGCTGGAGCGAGCTGACCGCCGAGGATTTTACCTACGCATGGAAGGAAAAGCCCGCCGTTTCGGATAGCGGCTACCTCATGCAGACGGGTATCGTCTCCGCCGACACCCAAGCGCCCGTCACCCCCGAGCCGCTCATGGACGATACCCTTCCCGCCACGGCCATGGGCTACCTTGACCGTATGCGCGCCCTCTGCGCCGCAGAGGGCATCGAGCTGATTCTGGTCAAAGCTCCCACCAACTTCTGGCGGTATCATTGGTATGACGAATGGGATGAGCAGGTCGCCGACTACGCCGCCGAGCACGGTCTGACCTACTACAACCTCATACCCAAAGCCTCCGAGATGGGGCTGGACATGACCGTCGACACCTATGACGGCGGGGCGCACCTGAACGTCTACGGCGCGGAGAAGCTCACCCGCTATTTCGGTGAGATCCTCGCCCGTGACCACGCCATCCCCGACCGTCGGGGGGAGGGCGACACCGCCGCCCTGTGGCAAAAGCGGGTGGATGCCTACTACACTCGCAAAACCGCCATGGAAGGCGAGACGAAAAAGCAGTAAATTGGGGTTTATCGGGCAGAGCCCGTCACGAGCCCCAAAGGGGCGCATATCGATCCGATTCGGGCAAGACCGAATCGGAATATCGAGTGCGTAGTGAAGCGAAGCACATATCGAACGCCGCAAGGCGTATATCGACTGTTTTTTGTCGATATGCACGAGCGGACGAGCCCGCCCGTGCT
>JAZNUO010000147.1:0-4427 GCA_045592305.1 Eubacteriales bacterium
TATACCGAGGACATGGAGGTCTCCCAAGGTAAGCTCTGCATGGGCTGGTCCTGCGGGGAGAATTTCACCACCCTGCGTGACAACCCCGACGAGCTGGCGGCCTACGCGGTCTGCAACGAGCTGTTCGGAGTCATGCAAAGCTCTTTGCTCTTCCGCCGTGTGCGGGAGGAGCTGGGGCTTTGCTACTTCTGCGACTCTGCCTTGGACATGACCAAGGGCATCCTGTGGGTGTTCTGCGGTATCCGTCCCGATAAGCGGGAGGAGACCGAGACCGCCATCCGCCGGCAGTTGACCGCGATTCAGGCGGGGAATACCGACCCTGCCGACGTGGAGCTGGCCAAGCTCTCCCTCCGGAACGCCTACCGCCAGATGGGGGACAGTCAGTCCTCCCTGGAGGTCTTTGCCCTGAACCGTATGCTGAACGGCACCCCCGATACCCCCGAGGACGAGCTTGCCCGGGTTATGCGGGTGACTCCCGCCGACGTGGCTCGGGTGGCATCGAGGTTCATACCCGACACGGTATTTTTCCTCAACGGCACCGCCTGTGGGGAAGGGGAGGAGGATTTTGATGAATGACCTGATCCTGCGTACCTGTGAGCGGCTGGAGGAGGGCTACACCGAGACTCGCCTTCCCTGCGGATTGCGGATACTGGTCTGCCCCAAGGATCGGGCGACCTACCACGCCGCCGTCAGCGTGGGCTACGGCTCCATGGATCGCTTCGTCCGCCGTGACGGAGGGCGCTCCCTGCCCATGGGGACGGCTCACTTTCTGGAGCATAAGATGTTCGAGCGGGATCCCGCCCTGCACCACGGCAGCGACAGCTACGACGATGACTTCGCCGCCATCGGAGCGGAGTCCAACGCCTATACCGCCCACGACCGCACCGTCTACTACTTTTCCTGCGCCGACCGCTTTCCCCATGCCCTGACGGCTCTGCTCTCCATGGTGTCCGAGCTGTACGTCACCCCCCGTTCGGTGGCGAGAGAGCGGGACATCATCGCCGAGGAGATCCGCATGAACGCCGATGATCCATGGGAGACCTGCTGCGCTGCCGCCCGAGCCTCCCTGTTCGGCAGGCACCCCGTGCAGGAGGAGATCTGCGGCAGCGAGGCATCCCTCCGCCGCATCACCCCCGCCGTTTTGCGGGAGGCCTTCGAGACCTTCTACCGCCCCCACAACATGCTGCTGACGGTCTGCGGACGGGTGACTCCCGAGGAGGTCTGCGCCATCGCGCAAAGCGTTATGGAGAGCTTCGCCGCAAAGGAGCGGAATTCTCTGCCCGTCACCACACCCCGTATCAAGGTCGTGCCCAAGGTCTTTTCCTCCCGCGCCACCGCCCACAGACCCGTTTCCAAGCCCATCTTCTGCATCGGGGTCAAGTGCCCCGACCTGCCTGTGGGCAGGGAAGCGCTCCGGCGCAGGGATCTGACGGTGTCGGTGCTCTGCGAGACTCTGTTCTCCCATGCGGGGGACTTTTACAGCGACCTGTTTGAGAGGGGGCTTGTCAGCCCGGGAATGTCCTACGGCTATCTGCTGGGGGGCTCCCCCCGCCTGCCCGCGCGGCTGGCGTACGGCTATTTCGACCTGTCGGGAGAGAGCGACTGCCCCGAGACGGTGTTTGAGGAGTTTCAATCCTTTGTGGAGTGTATCCGAAGAAACGGCATTCCCGAGGCGGATTTTGCCCGCGCCAAACGGGTTCTCTACGCCGAGTTCGTGGCCGGCTTCGACACCACCGAGGACATCGCCTCCCTGCTGGGCAGCTATGCCGCCGACGGGCTCTGCGCCTACGATTTCCCCGGCGCGCTGGATTGCGTCACCCTGACCGACGCGGAGGAGCTGTTCGACAAGACCTTCCGCCACAGTCAATATACCCTATCGGTCGTTCTCCCCACGGAAGCCACCGATTGATCCCTCTGGGATCGGAAAGGAAAGCCTATGAGTACCACAGTATCCTTCCCCGGCCTCGGCATCGGCGAGTTTTCGGTCGATCGCGTGGCCTTTGAGCTTTTCGGTAAGCCCATCTACTGGTACGGCATCATCATCATGCTGGGCATTGTCGCCGCCTTCGCCCACGCCCTGATCCGTTCCAAGCGAGAGGGCTTTACCGCCGACGACGTGCTGGATATGGGGATCTTTACCGTCCTCTTCGGTGTCCTCGGCGCACGTCTCTACTACGTGGTGACTACGCTGGACACCCATCAGTACAAGAATTTCATTGACGTTATCGCCATCTGGGAGGGCGGACTGGCCATCTACGGCGGCATCATCGCGGGGTGTACCGCGCTGGTGCTGACGGCGGTGTACAAGAAGATCAACCCCCTGAAGGTCATGGACGCCGTAGGTCCCGGTGTCATGCTGGCGCAGGCCATCGGCCGTTGGGGCAACTTCATGAACGGCGAGGCCTTCGGCTACGAGGTGCCCGCTGACAGCCTCCTGTACCCCTTCCGCATGGGGCTTCTCTCGGACTACACCGAGACGGGTAGTACCATGCACTACTACCACCCCACCTTCCTCTACGAGTCCCTGTGGAATATCGCGGGATTTGTGTTCATCTGCCTCATCTACCGCAAGAAGAAGTTCAACGGGCAAATGGCTTTGACCTACTTCGCGTGGTACGGCTTCGGTCGGATGTTCATTGAGGGGCTGCGTACCGACAGCCTCTGGGTGGGACCCTTCCGCATCTCCCAAGTGGTGGGTGCTCTCTGCTTCATCGCGGGCATAGCCCTCATGGCGGCGGGCTTTGTGCTGGCGCGAAAGGGAAAGCTGGATAAGTGGCTGACCGTCCGTTGGGCGGAGGCTGTTCCCGCCGAGGGGGAGGTTGTGAATGAGACTGCCGAAGATGAATCGGCCGAGACCGAGGTTTCTTCCGAGACCAAAGCCGACGATGGCGATACAACCAATCCCGTAGGGGAGGGGTCTCCCCTCCCGCCCTCAGACGATGAGAACGGCGACACCGCCGCTACCCCCGACACGACCGATACCGAATAAAGGAGAACAAAACCATGGCCAACATCATTGACGGAAAAGCCATCTCTGCCGCCGTCCGCGGGGAGATCAAGGAAAACACCCAAAAGTTCATCGCTGAGACGGGAATCACCCCGGGGCTGGCAGTCATCATCGTGGGCACCGACCCCGCCTCCCAGGTCTACGTCCGCAACAAGCGCCGCGCCTGCGAGGAGGTGGGCTTCTACTCCGAGGCCTACGAGCTGCCCGAAGCCACCACCCAAGCCGAGCTGGAGGCGCTGGTGGACAAGCTCAACGCTGACCCCGCCATCCACGGCATCCTCTGCCAGTTGCCTCTTCCTAAGCATCTGAATGAGGAGTCCATCCTGCTCCGCATCGACCCCAAAAAGGATGTGGATGCCTTCCATCCTTACAATGTCGGTAGGATTATGATCGGGAATCAGAAGTTTCTCCCCTGTACCCCCGCGGGGGTCATGGAGCTGATCCGCCGCTCGGGCATCGACTGCACCGGCAAGGAGTGCGTGGTCGTTGGGCGCTCCAACATCGTAGGAAAGCCCATGGCCATGCTCCTGCTCCAGGCCAACGGTACCGTGACGGTCTGCCACAGCCGCACCAAGGAGCTCTCCGAGGTGACTCGCCGCGCCGACATTCTGGTGGTGGCTATCGGTAAAGCCGATTTCATCACGGGGGACATGGTGAAGGAGGGGGCCGTGGTCATCGACGTGGGCATGAACCGCCGTGCTGACGGCAAGCTCACGGGTGACGTGGACTTTGCCTCCGTGGCACCCAAGGCCTCCTACATCACCCCCGTCCCGGGCGGTGTGGGTCCCATGACCATCACTATGCTCATGCAGAACACCCTGACGGCGGCCGCCGAGACCGCCCGCTTCTGACGGAGGCGCGCCATGGCCAAGACTACCGTATGGCGCATCCCCGCCGAGGAGCCCAAGCATATCATTACCTATTCGCTGAACAGATTCACGGGGCGCATGACGGTCACGCTGGACGGGGATGCATTTTCCCTGTCCGCGGGACTCCTGTCCCTGAAGGCCGCCCGCCGCGAGCCCTTTCGCATCGTGGATGAGGAGGGGGAGGCCGAGCAGGCCATTCTCGTGGTGGATAAGAAAGGGAATGCGAGCCTGTTGTTTCGAGCGAAAGAGGTTGCGGCGGAGCAGTAAATTGGGGTTTATAGGGTTGTTGGTTTGTGCTGACCCTTGGGCATTGCCCTCTCACCCGCCTGCGGCGGGAGCTCCCCCAGAGGGGGAGCCTTTCGAGCCAAACTCAAAGAATCTTGTTTCCCGACAAGTGTTTTTCCGCCGTTCTAAGGCCCCCCCCTCTGGGGGAGCTCCGCGTAGCGGTGAGAGGGCAGATAACGCGGGCAAGGCACAAACAAACAGTTCGCTAAACCCCAATTTGAAGATCTCAATATCACAAAACACATCCATCCCCCAAGGAGGCCCCC
>JAZNUO010000148.1:0-14364 GCA_045592305.1 Eubacteriales bacterium
ACGGGCACGTCTCCGTCCTCTGCCGCTCTGCGAGCCTCTACGAGAGCCAGACGCATCATATTCGTGTCGAATTCCGAAAATCTTGTTTCGGTCATAACAGCGCCTCCGGATCCATGAACGTAATCATGAGGTAGGTAGCCACCATGGAGACAACAGCGAGGACGGCAAACACGATCATTCCGGGCGTGCGGAGACCGCGCATGACCGAGGAGCCGTCCACCGACTCATCGTAGGCGCGGGGCTCGGTGCTTCCCTGCTCTTCGAATACACCAAGAATGCGAGCCTCTTCGGATTCAGCCGCTTTTTTGCGGTAGTAGAGGATCAAAATAAGAATACTGACCGAGCCAAGCACCAGAATCACAATATCCCACAACATCAAAAGCGGCTCGATGGACTCGCCGATCTTACCATAATATAGCACCTCGGTCAGAACCGAAAGCTCATTATTCAAAAGATGGAAAAAGATACCGCACCAGATGGAGCCCGTCAGCTCATACATGAGAGCCATGGCAATGCCGCCGACAAAGGTATAGAAAAGCTGACCGATATTCTGGTGCATGAGCGCGAACAAGCCCGCGCTGATCAGAATGGCTTGGGTTCTGCCGTAGGGACGGAGATTCCCGTAGACCACGCCACGGAACAGAAATTCCTCCGTAAAGGCGGGGGCAAGACCAATCGTCATGTACATGATGACGGTTGACGCGTTATCATACCCGTCGGGTGCGATCAGCTCGGGCGGGAGCTCGTATCCAATGAGAGCGCAAAGCCAGGAATTCACGTAAGCCGCCGCCGTAATGACCGCCAAGCCCCCAAGGATCAGCAGCGGAAAAACGGCGGGGAGCTTGATGGAGTAGCGGATGGGCCGGGTCTTGTGTTTCTTATTGAAAAGATAGAACATGACACCGCCCAGAATAAAGGGGGTCATATAAAGAACCGAGGAAAGCAGACCGTAGACGGCGGTTCCCCAAGTACCCGTGAGGGACTCGGCAAAAAATAGCTGATCGATGGTGGAAAGCTCCGAAAAAACTCCCAGAAAAATCACCAAAGACCAACCGATATAATTCAAAACGCGGACATACTCGCTTGTTTTGGGTGTCGTGGGCGAAAGCATGAACGGCCTCCTATGGAAAACACTGTGTTTTTTTCATTATAGCACGGATATGGGAATTTGTCAAGTGCGCTTCCCTGTTCATTGAAAAACCACCCCGAACGGAGTGGTTTTTCAATATGATTTGTTCCATGGTGAGCATCGGGTACTCCTTGATAATACCAAAGCTCCGTCAAGGCAGGTCTTAATCCTCAATGATCAGCCATTCGCCGTTGCGGTAGATGTTGATAACAACGTCTTTTGCGTCGAATTTGAGAGTACCGCACAGGCGTACGTATGCCGCGTTTTCGTTATTGACCGTAAACACTTCCCAATCTCGGTTGATCTCGACGTCCTTGATATACTTTTCGTTTACGTCGTCCGCCAGCAAGAAGCCCGAAATGGGAGCTTTATCTGTCGCGTACATACCTGAATGGAACACATCGGATACGTGCAGGTTCTTGACGTACACGATGTCACCGTTCTGTACGGAAATATAGTTGGTAACGGTATACGTAGGAGAGTCGTGCCGATCGGCACCGGTGCTCGAGATGCGGCCTCCGTCGATCCACCCATCACCGCCGGGCAGGCACAGATTCGTACCCATGGGTACAACTGCCGCGTATTTCTCCTTGATCTCTTCGGGAGTTCCGTCGATGACCGCGTTTCTGAACGCGTTGATTTTATCCAGACTGACTCCGCAATCCAGCAAATATTCAACGCACTTATCTCTGAAGGTCTTTCCGGGGTATCTTTTCAGGATATTCATGTCCGATACGAACATTTCGTTGGTTCTTTCTCTCAGGGTGCTGAAGGAGGTAAGCTCATAGTCCCGGTCAATATCGCTTCTGGGCACACCCAATACACCTTCAAGGATGATGGCGACCATTCCGGTTCGGTCGGCACCTGCCAGACAGTGGAAATAGGTGGTTTCCCCCGCGATGGCATTGTCGAAAATGCGGTTGATGATGCCGTTCATTTCATCCTTTGCCTGCTCAAAGCTCTGCTTGTTTTCCGAGCCGGGCACGGACAGATCGTTCTGATAGAGCGAAACGTGATCGCCCAGAGGGCTCTTGTTTCTGTATTGCTCTCTTCCGACGAACAGACTGTCATCATAGGTCTTTAAAAAGACGTCGTGCTTGATCCCCAGCATTTTTACCCAGGTATTCCTGTCCGTATCATTGGCATCAATAACCATTCCGCCTCTGATCAATATATTATACTTGATCGTACCGCCGTCGCAGGGCCAGCCGCCCAGATCACGCATATTCTGCAATCCAGGGGTGTCGGAATAGATCATTCTCAACGCGCCCGTGGGTCGCAGATGGCCTCTCTGCACAATGTTGTCCCCGTTCAGTATGTAGAATTCACCGCCCACGCCGGGGGTAATGTTGTAAAAGGTATACGGACCCTTTTCAACCGTTGTTCTGAATACATTCTGGGTTCCGTTGTCAAGGATGGTCAGCTCTCCCGCTTCCAGTTCGATGGTACATCCCGCGGGCAGATCGTATCTCTTGTCATCGTCGAGGAAACCCGATATATAGGACACCTGGTCCGAGGTGGCCTCGTATGACACAAATTCCAGGTATTTCTCCACCGCTTCGTTGACTTGGGAATACATATACATCGGGAAGGAGCCTTCCTCGGGATCGATCAGCTTCTCATAGGAGATGGTATCGGGGTAATCATTCATCACAGCGTCGGCATCTGATTCGAAAAGGAAAACGACGGCCTTGCCGTTTTCAATTCTGGCGAGGGTCGTGGTCGCGATCGTGTCAGGAAATTCCTTCGCAGCGGATAGAACTTCGTCAGCGTATACGAAGTATCTTCCCAGTGCCTTGATAACGGTACCGTTATCGATCTCGCCGTCCGTCTGATCCTTGAGGACGCGCTCAAGGGCACGATTCGCCCGCCATGTCGCGATAATACCGTTCGTCCTGTCAATAATCTCGCTCCTCTCCACAATAAGACTCGCGATCGTGAGAAGGGAGACAACTGCCATGGCAATAATCAGCGCAATGATTTTAGAGCGTTTTTTTCCTGGCATTTCAATATATCCTCCGTGTTTCTGTAAAGCATACGTCTAATTACAAGTTATCGTGTAAATATTATACACAAAATCATGTAAATTGTCAACAGTTTATCGGTAATTTTAAAAAAACAGACACATTACCGGGAGAAATATCATGATATTCCATCTATTTCCGGTATAAATCTTTTTGGTACTTCTTCCCCACCATCCAAAATCTTTATTCGCTTGCAAAAACTCTATATGAAATATTGGACACATCACATGAGCAAAAGCCCAAAATGATGTGTCCAGCTTTTTTATTCAAGTTTTTGCGGAGCTTTTTTCAAAAAGCGACCGTAAAGTCTCTTATTTGCTCGCCTCTTCGATTGCCACGGCAACGGCCACGGTCATACCGACCATGGGATTGTTACCTGCGCCGATGAGGCCCATCATCTCCACGTGAGCGGGGACGGAGGAGGAGCCGGCGAACTGGGCGTCGGAGTGCATACGACCCATGGTGTCGGTCATACCGTAGGAGGAAGGACCGGCGGCCATGTTGTCGGGATGGAGGGTACGGCCGGTACCGCCACCGGAGGCGACGGAGAAGTAGCCGACACCGTTCTCCTGGCACCACTTCTTGTAGGTACCTGCGACGGGGTGCTGGAAGCGGGTGGGGTTGGTGGAGTTACCGGTAATGGACACACCGACGTTCTCCAGCTTCATGATAGCCACACCCTCGGGGACGTTGTCGGAGCCGTAGCAGCGAACGTCAGCACGGGGACCCTTGGAGAAGGGCTTCTCCTCGACCACGGTAACGGTCTCGGAGTAGGGATCAAAGGCGGTTTTCACGTAGGTGAAGCCGTTGATGCGGGCGATGATGTAAGCAGCGTCCTTACCCAAACCGTTCAGAATAACGCGGAGGGGCTTGGAGCGAACCTTGTTGGCGTTCAGAGCGATCTTGATCGCGCCCTCAGCGGCGGCGAAGGACTCGTGGCCTGCCAGGAAGCAGAAGCACTCGGTCTCCTCGGAGAGGAGCATCTTGCCCAGATTTCCATGGCCAAGACCGACCTTACGGTTCTCGGCGACCGAGCCGGGGATGCAGAAGGCCTGCAGACCGATACCGATAGCGGCAGCGGCGTCGGAAGCCTTGGTACAGCCCTTCTTGATGGCGATGGCTGCGCCCACAACGTACGCCCACTTGGCGTTCTCAAAGCAGATGGGCTGGGTCTCTTCGACGATCTTGTAGGGATCGATGCCGTAAGCGTCGCAGATCTCCTTGCACTCGTCGATGGAGTTGATACCGTACTCATTCAGAGCGGCGAGGATCTTCTCCTCGCGTCTCTCGTAACCTTCAAACTTTGCCATGATATACAGTCCCTCCTTCATTATTCCTTGCGGGGGTCAATGTACTTGACAGCATCATTGAACCGACCGTAGGTACCCTTGGCCTTCTCATACGCCTCATTAGGCTCCATGCCCTTCTTGATGAAGTCGGTCATCTTGCCCAGAGAAACGAACTCGTAGCCGATCACTTCGTTGTTCTCATCCAGAGCCATGCGAGTGCAGTAGCCCTCGGTCATCTCCAGATAGCGCACGCCCTTGGCGCGGGTGCCGTACATGGTACCCACCATGGAACGCTCGCCCTTACCCAGATCCTCCATGCCTGCGCCGATGACCAAGCCCCCCTCGGAGAAAGCAGACTGGCTGCGACCGTAGACGATCTGCAGGAACAGCTCACGCATTGCGGTGTTGATGGCGTCGCACACCAGGTCAGTGTTCAGCGCCTCCAGAAGGGTCTTACCGGGCAGGATCTCGGCGGCCATAGCGGCGGAGTGGGTCATACCCGAGCAGCCGATGGTCTCCACGAGGGCCTCCTCGATGATACCGTTCTTAACGTTCAGGGACAGCTTGCAGGCACCCTGCTGGGGGGCGCACCAGCCCACACCGTGGGTGTAAGCCGAAATGTCGCTGATCTGTCTGGCCTGAATCCACTTGCCCTCCTCAGGCAGAGGAGCGGGACCGTGGTTGGGGCCCTGGGCTACGGTACACATGTTCTGAACCTCATGGCTCATTGCGTACTCGCACTTGTACTCATTGCTCATGATTGAATATCTCCTTATATAATTTTTGCGTAGTCAAATTCCCCCCTCGGGGGAGCGTCCCCGTTTTATGGGAGCTTATGGGGCGTATCGCTGTGATTCTGCCGACCCTGTGTCGGCTCTTCTTAAGATAGAAGCTCGATCAACTCAGCGATGGCTCCCAGATACGCCTCGCCGATAAAGCAGGCACCGTCGGGCGTGGGATGAACTCCGTCGGCGGCGTAGTAGGCGGGCTCCTCCTCGGTTGCGTGATGCAGGATCTCATCCAGCGGGAGGTAAGCGTCAGCGTACTCGTCGGCCAACTTCTTGATGATCGCTTGCTTGCGCGCCAGCTCCTCGCAGAGCGCCTGCTTGGCAGGGTCCGCGGTCTCCAGCAGGAAGGGCTGGATCAGGAGGACACGCGCGTTCGTGCGGGACTTGACGGCCTCCAGAACCTTGCGGTAGTTCTCCTCGAACTGCTCATCCGTGGTCTCGACGTACTCAAAGGCATGGTGATGCCAGACATCGTTGACACCGATGAGGATAGAGACGATGTCGGGCTGAATTTCAATGAAATCCGACTCCAGTCGCTCCACCAGATGCTCTGTGCGGTTGCCGCTGATACCAAGATTAACGAATTCAAAATCCGTGTCGGGGAAGGAATCCTGGATCATAGCCGAGGCGTATCGGGGATAGCCGTTGCCCATGTCCGAGGGATCGCTTCGATCCCGTCCCGCGTCGGTGACACTGTCGCCTTGAAAAAGGATCTTCATGGTGGTGGGGTGTTACCTTTCGTTATGTTTTGGGAATGCGTGATAGTTACTTGACGATCTCTCCATAGACCTCGCCGAAGGCGGCGGCGGCGTTGCACTCGTCGGTATCGATGTGCATAGCCAGAGCGTAGCTGGGGCTGACGCGGACCACAACGTCGTCGTAGATGGTGGTGCGCTCGGACTTGACCAGAACCTTGACAACCTCACCGTTCTGAACGCCCAGACCCTCCGCGTCTGCGGGAGTCATGTGAATGTGACGCTTGGCGATGATCGCGCCCGCGGAGACCTCGATCTCCCCTGCGGGACCCACCATCTTCAGACCGGGGGTACCGGCCACGTCACCGCTCTCGCGAACGGGCACACCCTTCAGACCCAGAGCGCGGGCATCGGTGTAGGACAGCTCGATCTGGTTGGCCTTACGGGTGGGACCCAGCACACTGACCATCATCTCGCCCTTGGGGCCGACGAGCTTGATCTTCTCGTTGCCGGTGGCGAACTGACCGGGCTGGCTGAGCATCTTCTTGACGGTCAGCTCTGCGCCTTCGCCGTAGAGAGCCTTGACAGCCTCGTCAGTCAGATGGATGTGACGGGCGGAGGTCTCAACAAGAATTTTGTTTTCCATACTGCATTTCCTCTCTCGTATTGAAATTTATGGCTTTGTGACACATAAATCACATTCCTATAAATTATAGCACAAAAGTGTCGAAATGTAAAGTGTTATTTTGAAATATTTCGGGTTGTATAGTCATAAAGTTTTTGGGAATAATGTTGATACTGCCGGTATGTGCCCCATCGAGGTCTTTCGGGGGGCAACGTGTCCATACTTCCCCGAAGGAGAGCGCGCGTCATGAGAGATAACAAAGACAACGATACTTCCCTCCCCGAAAACGGCTCGGACCGCAAGAACCGTGAGACCGAGGCACTGCTGGATACCATCGAAAAGTCCGCCTCCGTGGCCGTGGAGGGGCAGGACGAGACCATCTACTGTCTATCCGTTATCGGGCAGATCGAGGGGCATTACATTCTCCCCGAGGAGCAGAAGGCCACGAAGTACGAGCAGCTCATTCCTCTTCTGGTGTCGGTCGAGGAGAATAACGATTACGACGGGCTTCTGATTATTCTCAATACCATGGGAGGAGACGTGGAGGCGGGGTTGGCTCTGGCGGAGCTGATCGCTTCCATGAGAAAGCCAACCGTTACCCTTGTGCTTGGCGGGAGCCACTCCATCGGTATTCCCTTGTCGGTCTCGGGCAAGAGATCCTTTATCGTACCTTCTGCCACCATGACGCTTCATCCCGTCCGCATCAGCGGCACCGTCATCGGCGCACCTCAGACCTATCGGTATTTTCACGATATGCAGGATCGCATCCTCACATTCATAGCCGCTCACAGCCACGCGGACAAGGCGGTATTATCCGAGCTTATGATGAAGCCCGACGAGATCGCCAATGACGTGGGGAGTATTCTGAACGGGGAGGAAGCCGTGAAGATCGGGTTAATAGACGAGATCGGGGGGCTCGACGCGGCTCTGTCCTGCCTGAAGAATATGATCCGCAAAAAATGAATGCCATAAGAAAGAACCTGAATTACGAAAGCCCCCGCGTCTTTAGGAAGCGGAGGCTTTCATGGTTTATAGGAAGCTTGTATCAGATCATCTGATTGTGGAAATACACGGCGCGCTTGTGGGTGGAATCCCGCATCATGGAGGAGAGAGCTTCGCGGTCATCCTCTGCGATGGCATCGCGATAGTCCTGTAAGTGCCGGATGAGTCCGTCTATCTCGCTTAAGAGATTATCCTTGTTGTCTAAAAAAATTTCGCTCCACATACGGTCATTCAGGGCGGCAACACGGGTCATATCGCGGAAGGAGCCTGCGGAAAGCCCCTCGTGCCTTGCGGCGGTCTCACTGCGGATGTAGGAGGAGGAGAGAACGTGAGCCAACTGGGAGGTACAGGCGATGATGGCGTCATGCTCCTCAGCGGTGACTCTGGTGATGCGACCGAAGCCCAAGGAAAGGAAGTAGTCGCTTACAAACGCTACGGGAGCCTCGGATTCTTCGGGGTCGGGGGTAATAATCATGGAAGCCCCTTTATACAGGTCGGGTTTGGCGGATTCATAGCCCCAGCACTCGCGGCCGGCCATAGGATGACCGCCGATGAAGGTAAAGCCGTACTGCTCGGCAAGCTTCTTTCCCTCCGCGCAGATCCGGCGCTTGATACCGCAACAGTCGATGACGATAGCCCCTTTCTTGACATGGGGGGCGATCTCGCCAAGCACCTGAAGGGCGGCGCGGGGATACAGGGCTATGATGACCATATCGCAGGTTGAGATATTCACCTGAGACAAAGCTTCGTCCACCGTACGCTGACCCAAGGCGGCGCGCATGGTATTTTCGTTGACATCCAAGCCCAGAACGGTGTCATAGGTATTTTCGTGAATGGCTACGGCCAAGGAAGCTCCGATGAGGCCGAGCCCGACAATTCCGATGGTCATTTGAGTACTCCTTATTGAGAAAGTGCGATGGGCTGCTTACACCTCGTCAGCGCGGTACATCCAGAGAGGCAGGGGGAACCAGAGACGGGCCAGCTCCGAGGCAGTCTCGCGGGCAGACGAGATACAGCCAAAGAGTAGCTCGGTGGCCTCCAGATGAGTCAGCTCCATATCCGCCGCCGTATCCTCGGTCACAGGCAGAACCGTGTGTTTTCCGTCCTTGACAGTGATGCGGATACGCTCGTCGCCCACGTGTCCGTGAATGAAGAGGGTCATCTCGCCGTCGGGGAGGGTGGTGTAGGTGAGCTTGAGCGCCATGAAGGCCTCGATGACGGCGGTGTAGTTCAGGACATTGTACATCATGGAGGGATAGACGGAGAGTCCCTCGGCGATCAGGGAAATCGCCCTTACAAGCTCGGTCTCGAACGCGGGAAGCGTGACCGTAAAGCCCTTATCCAGGCACGCGAAAACCGAACGGACAAGACCCATGAAGTCCTCGTTCCGCGCCACGCGAAGCTCCGAGAGAGAGCCACCGTCGCAGATGCAGTAGCCCACGAATCGGTCGGATTGGGCGGGGTCGGTGAGCACCAGCAGGCGAGCCTTCCACGTGTTGGCGATGTCCAGATAGGTCGCGCGGTCACGAAGCGGGATATAGCGGCTCCCCTCGGTGAGACGAATGATCTCGTCGATAGCGGGATCGGCGGGGTCGGTGACTATGCGGACGGCGAAGGGTGCAGGAGCATCCCCATAAGTATGGCGGATGTTATCGCGGGAGATGCTGAACTGGTAGGCGGGTCCTGCTTTATCGTAGCCGAAATACTGGTAACGCTGGCGGCGGCCGCCGAGTGTGGAGAGGACGATGCCGTCACTGACCATATCGGCAATGGCCTGATTCATGGCGGTCTTCATGTAGCCCTTTCTGCGGTAGTCCTGATGAACGGCCACGTTACCGATGCCGCGGCAGGGGAGACGGCGGCCACAGACCTCGATGGCATGATCGTACGCGCCGATGGCGGCGGCGAGAACACCGTCCTCGGTTATAACCCAGTTCTGATCCTGAGGACGGTACTGCTCGCGGTAGAGCTTGGGAAGAAGGCAGAGAAACTCGGTCTCAGGGGTAAGAAAGCCGAAGGACGTATTCAGCACGCTCATGAGCTCGTCATAGGGGACGGCGTTACCGCGACCGCAGTAGAGCTTCTTTTCCATGGTGTTTTCCTCCATACAACGTCTTTGAGGCAGCTCTGAAAATTCATCGTGCGGCGAGCGTTTTTAGAGATGCCCTTTCGTTCATAAAAGCAAAAAATTCCGCAAAACAAACGCTTGCGGAATTCATGGCACCCCCAACGGGAATCGAACCCATAACTGCCCCTTAGGAGGGGGCTGTTATATCCATTTAACTATGGAGGCGTATCTGTTTTCCGTATGCGTGAAGCTCCCGCGGAAGCACGCATACAGGTCGAGCAGAGAAATACCGGGTACTTCCCTGCTCGTGGGCTTGGGAAGATATGGTGGGCCATCGGGGGCTCGAACCCAGGACCAACCGGTTATGAGCCGGTAGCTCTAACCAACTGAGCTAATGGCCCCTGTGAGGGGCTTTTCCCAAACACGGGTATTATACCACAGAGTGAAGCATTTGTCAAGTCGTTTTGGGAAAAATCCCCCGCCCTTTTGTGAGCGGGGGGAGAGGGCTTATTCGGTTGTTTCCCGTTCGAACCCAACGTCGGTCAGGAGCGCGGGGCCTTCTATGCCGAAGATATTGAGGGGAGTTACGAATACCGTGTAGACTCCCGATTCGCTCACGTCATTCAGGGTACAGCGGATCACGCCGGGAGCCTCCGTGGTCAGAACGTCGGAGGTTTGGGTGGTTGTCAGCACGAGCTCTCCTTCCCGCATAAGGTCGATGCGGTACTTGGAGGCCATGACTCCCACCTTATCGTACGCCTGAGGAAATTCCAACTCGATCCCCGTTGCCGTAGCCTTGGCGGTCAGCGAATCCTTCTCCTTGAAGCAGGGCAGGACATCGCTGTCCTTGACAATGGCGGTTTCGCCAACCAGCGCGTGAACGAATACGGGAAAATGATCCGAGATATACTTGCCGTCGGGCCTTTCATCCACCACCCGATACTCCTGGACCGTCACGGTATCCTTCGTGACGAAGAAGTAGTCAATGGGTCGCTCCTTGGGGTCATAGACGTCATGCTCCCCGTAGTCAGGGTATGTGGCGATGTCATTGGCTTTTTCAGCTATGCTTTTGGCATCGGCTACCGCCTTGGAATCCAGCATTTTCAGGTAGGAGTCGGTTCCCTCCTCACAGTTGTAGTCGCCGCCCGCGAACACGGGATACCCCATGGCCGCGAAGCGCTCGATCTGCTTTTGGATCATCTCCACCTGAATCTTGTTGACCGCCATATCCATCCAATCCAGATGGCAGTTCATGTGGACGTAGCGAAAGCCCGTCTCCTTGTCCTCCAGAAGAGCCCATGTACAGGTTCGGTTGGTGTCCACGGTGGAGCCGTACTTGGATGGAATTTCGGGAGTTCGGGAGAGCCAGAAGGTACCCGAGTCGACGAGGTTGAATTTATCCTCCTTGTAGAGGATATAGGTGGCGAAATAGCCGTTTTCGGCATCCTTTCCGCCTCCCGCGTCCACCCCAACGCGGGCATAACCCTCGGCGAGGAAATGTCGCTTGATGAGGTTGATCCAGTCGCCGCGAGCCTCCTGTACGCCGATGGAATCGGGATCAAAGGACAAAAGCAGGGGTGCCATGAGACGAACGCGGGCGGTCGCGGTGGCCTCGTTGGCATCCAGATTCATGGAAATGACCTTCACCTCCTGAGCGGGGCGTGTGGTCGGGATCACGGGAGGGTCGGGAAACTGCGGAGACATCGTATCGGACGCCTCCCCGCTTGCTTCGGGGGTCGATCCGTCAGACGGCGCGGACGTTCCGTTCTGTGGGAGAGAATCAGCGCCCGAGGCATCGGTATTTCCTCCCGTAGCCTTACAGGCGGAAAAAGCGCCCAGAATCATGAGCAGAGCCAGCGCCGCGCTGAGATATTTCAACATGGAATACATGGTGTTTCTCCTTGGAGATTTTTCTTTATTATACAGGAAAAACATCGTTTCGTCAAGACTTTTCCTCCATTTCAGCAGGCTGTTTTTTTCTTGAAACTTTTTTTGAAAAAGGTATTGCATTTTTTACCGCTTTGTGGTATAATATCATGCGTTTGAGAGTCCGCTTCGCTCTCACGCGCTTCACCTACGGAGGTGTATCGAAGTGGTCATAACGGTCTCGACTCGAAATCGAGTGGCGAGTAAAATCGCCCGTGGGTCCGAATCCCCCCGCCTCCGCCAATAAAAAAGCACCGCGCAGCGGTGTTTTTTTATTGGCGGAGATGATGGGTGAGACACGCGTTCAAGCTGCGAGATAACGAAGAAATTTTTAATCTGAAGCGCCCGCAGGGTGCGGAGAGCAGCTTGTTGCTCGGCCTTGCCGAGCGGGGTTCAGAATCCCACCGCCACAAACCGCAATTCTTTTCAAAAAGGGTTGCGGTTTTCTGTTTTTTGTGCTATAATAGATCGAAATCTAAAGCAAAGGACCCCCACCATGAAAAAACTCCCCCGCTCCTCCGAGCTTCTCTGGCTCTTCGGTATTATCTTCGTCGCCCTCGGCGTTGCCATTTGCAGTAAAGCCAACCTCGGCGTCTCCATGATCGCCGCCCCCACCTTCGTGGTGCAGGAGGCCGTGGTACGGCTCTGGGGCGGCTTCAGCGTGGGCGTGGTGGAATACCTCGTCCAAGGCATTGTGCTCATCATCCTCTGTCTCTGTGTCCGCCGCTTCAACTGGCGGTACCTGCTGGCCTTCCTCGTGGCGGTGATCTACGGCTATACCATGAATTTCTTCCTGTGGATACTCAGCGGCGTGTCCTTTGACGCCGTCTGGCTCCGCTGGGTCATGCTCATCTTGGGCGACATCATTACGGCCTTCGGTGTGGCTTGCTTCTTCCACACCTATATGCCGCTTCAGGTCTTTGAACTGTTCGTGGCAGAGCTGACCGACCGTTACCGTCTGGATCTCCACCGTGTCAAAACGGTCTTTGACATCAGCCTGCTGGTCATTTCGGTCTCCCTCGCCCTCATCCTCTTCGGGGATGTGACCGAGTTTGACTGGAGCACCGCCTACTACAACAGCTTCCACAGCCTCGGTCTGGGTACGCTGGTCACCACCCTCATCAACGCCCCTCTCATCAACCTTATGAGCCGCGTCATCAGCCGCGTGTTTGACGATACCGCGCGTTTTACCAAGCTGGAACGGCTCTTAAAGCGCTGACCGTATCGCTGACCTCTCCCATCGGAGGGAGCACGGTATGCTCCTTCTGTGATCCAAACGATTCTACACGAATAAGAAAAGAAAGCGCTGAACGAAAAAACAGCGCTTTCTTTTGTTTGCTGAATGATCCGACTCAATCCTTCTGCCCGTCGTCGCTCATCAGACCCACGGCGGCATCTACGGGAAGGGAGAAGGCGATACCCTGACCGGGAGTCTTGAGCCCTACGGCGCGGTACAGGCCGTGAAGGACGTTATCCTTGATCTCGGAAGGAACCAAGATCATCACCATCTCCTTCTCGGGCTGAACGGCGATCTCAAACTTCTTTTCGGCCAGACTGTTGGCGGTGCCTCTGGCGTGAATAACGGTGCCGCCTCTGGCGCCGAACTCCTTGGCGGCATCCATAACGGTATCGGCAAAGCCCGCGTTGACAATACAGAAAATGACTTCATGCTCAAAATTCATGATCTTACCTCCGTGTTTTCTTTAAGCAGGGGTGTTGGACAGGAAGCGGTAGATGGCCACGCCGATGGTCCCCGTCATGGGGACGGTGTAGGCGATGCCCTTGCCGTTTCGGATGGTCTTGAACTTCTGTTCCAGAGTGGACAGAGCCTTATCGCACATATCCTCGCGGATCACGCTGAAAATGACGGTCTTGTCGGTCTCGCCGATGCCCAGAAGACGCAGGGTCTCCTTGCTGGCGGTGCCGCGGGCGTTCATGGAGGTCTGGAAATTGACCTCAAAGGACTGGATCAGGTCGGTGTAGAACTCGGCCTTTTCGCGGTTGACGACCGTCACCAGAAGCTTCAGCTTGCGGGGGGCTATGGGGGTATCGTGTTGGGTAGGATTGGCTTTCACAGTGCTTCCCTCCTTTACATGAATCGGATGATCTGCTCGTCATCCGCCGACAGGATGCGCTTCATGGCGATGCGGTCGCGCACCTTCTTGTGCACCACGGCGCGGAAGCCCAGAAGCTGAATGGTGATGAGGGGGGTCATGGCGACCATGGCCACGATGCCGAAGCCGTCTGCCAGAACCTTGCCCTCTCCCTGTAGAGCGCAGCACGCGCCGATGGCCAGAGGAAGAATGAAGCCCGAGGTCAGGGGACCGCTGGCGACTCCGCCCGAGTCAAAGGCGATGGCGGTATAGATACCGGGGACGAAGAAGGACAAACCCAGAGAGATGAGATACCCGGGGATGACGTAGAAGAGAATGGAGAAATCGAAAACGATACGCAGCATGGATAGGGCAAGGGAGATGCCGACACCCAGAGAAAGGGCGATCATCATGGATTTTTTGCTGACGCTTCCATCTGTAATGTCCTCAACCTGCTTATTAAGCACGTGGACGGCGGGCTCTGCCAGAACCACCACCATGCCAAGGATAAAGCCGCTGACCACAAGGATCGCGGGATGGAGAGCGGCCAGCTCACTGCCCAGCTTGTAGCCGATGGGCATAAAGCCAACGGATACTGCGGTCAGGAAGATGACCAGACCGAAAAAAGTGTACGCGATACCAACCGCGATCTGTCCCAGCTTTTTCTTGGGAAGCTTCAGGACGGTGATCTGGAGGATCACAAAGAACACCACGATAAGACCCAA